>OZ250151.1:2700000-3000000 GCA_965237725.1 Candidatus Spongiihabitans sp. | reverse complement strand
TGGTATCCGGGGTAAAGCTTTCCGGTCCGGTCATAAAATGAGTTAACCCTAAGGTTTCGAATCTGGGAATACGGTTAATCCCACTTATCATCATTGGTTCGATGTGATCCCAATCCTCTTCAAAAATCATATACGATGATTTTGGGTTTACACTTTTGTGGTCCCATAATTTGGCATTGGGTTCAAACACACCGAGCACCAGTTTCCCGGCATCTTCCTTGATATACAGCGCCCCCTCCATATCACGAATAACCGGCCAGGGTAATGGCATTTCGGGAATCGGCTCACTGACAACATACATATGCTCAACCGCATGTAATGGCACATTCACCCCGGCGAGTTCGCCAATATGCCGGGCCCACAGTCCTGCACAGTTGACGATGATGTCACATTCCATGCGCTCTCCGGAATCCAGCACCACCGCCCTGGCCATACCATTGTCAACATCAATAGCGGCAACACCTGCCTGCTCGCGAATTTCTACCCCATTAGCGCGAGCCCCTTTAGCAAACGCCATACACATATCCACTGGGTTGACCTGGCCGTCCTGTTCCAGCCACATTGCCCCAGCCAGATCATCGACATTGATCATGTCAAATCTTTCCTTGACTTCACCCGGGGTCAGAAACTCGCCATGCAAATCGTTCATTTCCCCCATGGCGGCAATGCGTTTCAACTCGGTTATTCGGTGGTGCTCCTGGGTTAACCACAATCCACCGGTTTGTTTATAGCCTGTGGCCTGACCGGTCTCGGCTTCGAGTTTCGGAAATAACTCAATGGCATATTTGGCCAGGGTGGTTAGATTCTGACTGGCCCGCAGCGGCCCAACAATTCCCGCCGCATGCCAGGACGTGCCACTGGTTAATTCGTTGCGTTCCAGAAGCAAAACATTGGGGCAGCCCAGCTTGCCAAGGTGGTATGCGGTACTCAGCCCAGCAGCACCGCCACCGATAATTACAATATGCTTGTTTGAATTATTCATCGTTTAATTCGATCATTTGTTATATTCGGTGAGATTATCTCATCTCGTAGGACATCGTAATGGGAATTTCTGGGGCTGCAGGGAAGGCCCAAGTTTGCAAGCATTGTTAAAAATTAAAATTTCAATCAGTAGTTCATATCGGGCATGGAATTCTTGCGTGTCATGACATATTCTTCAAGGGCTTCCAGCTTCCCAGGATCGAGCACAGGTTCTTCATAACTTTCCAGATAATTTTTCCAGACTTTATTGGCGCGCTGGGCCGCATCCAGCTCGCCTTCAGAACTCCATTGTTCATAGGAATTGCTGTCTGCGACGTTAGACATATAGAACGCATTTTCGAAATTAGACAGGGTATGCTGGCTCGACAGAAAATGCGCCCCAGGGCCAACCTCGGCGATGGCTTCCAGGGCCTGGGCTTCGGTGGATAGATCGATTCCCTGGCAGAAGTCGATAATCTTGCCGCATAAATCAGCGTCGAGTATGGTCTTTTCAAATCCGGTCACCAGACCACCTTCGAGCCAGCCGGTGGAATGATTAATAAAATTAGCACCGGCAAGTACCGCCATGGTCAATCCCATAGTGGCTTCCTGTTCGGCCTGACCATCGGGCAGTTTGGAAGCGGAAAGTGCCCCCACGGTATGAAACGGCACACCCAGTCGTCGCGCTAATTGCCCTGCCGAGAGTACCAGTTTTGCACCTTCGGGGTTGCCAAAGGTAGGCGCGCCGGTTTGCATGGAAATGGCGGTAGCAAAACTCCCCATCAGGCAGGGCGCACCAGGCCTAACCAATTGGGTCAGTGCGCATACCGCCATGGTTTCTGCCAGCACCTGAGCCAGCGTGCCAGCAACGGTACAGGGGCTCATCGCTCCGGCCAGGGTCCAGGGGGTACAGGCCACGGCCTGGTTATTGGCCGCATAGGTCTTGAGTGCGCCGGACATGGCAACATCAAGTACCAGGGGCGCATTAGTATTGGCCACAGAATAGAGCACACAATTCTGATCAACAAATTCTTCGCCAAATAAAATCTTTGCCATGTTGACCGAATCCTGTGCTCGCTCGGCGCCAATCAAACCGCCAAAACAACCTCGATCACTATAACGAAAGTGTCCCAGCAACATGTCGAGATGGCGCTTGTTCACCGGGAGATCTGTGGGCTCACAGACAATGCCGCCGGAATGATGCAACCATGGAATCATCTGGTGAATTTTCACCAGCTTGTGAAAATCTTCCAGCGTGGCATAGCGCCGACCTTCGTCCAGATTATGAATGAAGGGTGGACCCCAGGATGGCCCGAACACGGTATTGTTGCCACCGAGAACCACACTGTTCTCGGGGTTGCGAGCGTGTTGAGTAAACTGTGACGGCGCGGTGGCCTGGATAATCTGGCGTGGATGATCAAAATCAAATCTTACCCGGGTTCCCTGTACATCGGCGCCAGCGTCTTTAAACAAAGCCAGAATTTCCGGGTCATCGGTAAACTCCATACCAATTTCCTTGAGTAGCTTATTGGCATTTTGTTCAATTAGACATAACCCTTCTTCGCTAAGCACGTCATAGGTCGCGATTTTTCTGGCGATATACGGGAAGCGTACGATAGTAGGAGAGCTGCGTTCAGCCTGTCGGCTTTTTCTACCCCCGGTGCGCCCGCTGCGTCGTGAACTTTTTACTGCTTTGGTCATATTCGGTTATAAACCTGCTGTAATATTAATCTTGATACTACAATGATTTTATTGGATAATAGCCATTATTATGATGACTGTCCAATGTTTTTTGGCAACCTTTAAATAAACACCAGGCAATCGTGAATCCAAATTTCCAGCAGGCTTCGTCATCCAACGAAGTCAAATCCCCGCCCCGGCGACGCACCCAGGCAGAGAATCGAGAATACCGGCAAACAAGCCTGCTCAATGCAGCCATAATTACCGTTGCCAAATATGATATTGCCGGTGCTACGGTGGAAAGGATTTGTGCCCAGGCCGGCGCATCCCGGGGATTAATTGCCCATTACTTTGATAGCAAGGAAGAATTGCTGCTAGCGGCCTTGACCAACTGGTTTGATATGGCTTTGGGTATAAAAAAACAAATCTCCGAAGACAATTCTCTTACCGCGGTAGATAAAATTAAACAAATCGCCTATTCGAGTTTTGCCAACCCATCCTATTCCTGGGAAACCGCAGCGGCGTGGCAGGCTTTTACTAATGCCAGTCGACATAACCCCGCATATGCTAAGCCGATACGCGATGCCAGCAAGTATTCCAATGCCCTTGTTGCGCCGTTGTTCGAGCAAGCCGCAGCGGATCAAAAAATCGAAATTGATCCAAAAAAGGCGGCGGTGGGCCTGTATATTCTCGATGATGGATTGTGGAACAGTCTGGCCACAGGAAAAGACGATCTGACCATAAAGCAGGCAAAAAAATATTGTGACCTTTATATAGAAGGTTGCTTGAGCTAATCAATAGACGACAATTTGAACTTATTACCTAGAGATCTTAATCCAGTGAACTGTCGCGAATTAATCGATTACAAAAAATATCCCATCGACGAGATCCATAATTCCGCTCGCCAGCAGGTAATTGACGGTGTACGGACCAGCCTGGGCGAGGATGGCTGCGCGCTGCTAAAAGGATTTCTAAGTGACTATGGGTTGAACACCATTTTGGGCGAAGCATATGAGCGTCGAGCCCAGGCTTATTTTTCGGATCAGAATATTACCAATGCATATTTCTCTGCACCGGATCCGGCGCTGGATCAAAACCACCCGGTTAACATCATGATGGAAAGAACCAATGGCTTTATTACCAGCGATCTGTTTGAAGCAGATTCAACTTCCTGGCAGTTGTACCACTGGCAACCCTTAATTCAGTTCCTCGCAGATTGCCTGGGCAAACCCGAATTGCATATTTATGCTGATCCCATATCCAATATGATTGTTAATGTGGGTACGCCAGGATCGCGGTTTAACTGGCATTTTGATACCAATGAATTCACCATCACCATGTTGCTCAAACCCGCCAGCAGTGGTGGTTATTTCGAATACGCGCCCAATATTCGCTCGTCCGCCAGCGAGGAATACGATACGGTAGCTGATGTGCTCAGTGGCAAAAGCAGCCGGGTAAAACGCCTCGACCTGCAACCCGGGGACCTGCAATTTTTTCTCGGCAGGTATTCCCTGCACCAGGTTACCGAAAATACCGGAGATGATGATCGGTTATTAATTATCATGTCGTTTACCGAGGAGCCTAATATTGTCGGTAGCAAACAACGGGTGCAGCAATTGTATGGCAAGACCACTACAGCCCATGACCAACAGCGCTTAAGGTCTGACGGGCTAATGGATTGAGCATCAATTTAATCAATTAAAATTATGTCCAAGTAAATAATACCAATGAAAACAACCACAAAAATTTCTGACACTATAAAAGCAGACATCGATAACTTTACCCTGGAAACCGATTGGGATACCGACGCCATTGTAAATCGTCGGGACAAATTTTATGCTGCATCTCAGCGCGCATTTGTGCCCTACAAGACACCATTGATTTTTAAACGCGGTCAGGACCAGTATTTGTGGGACGAAAAAGAAAATCAATATCTCGATTGTTTGAGTCAAAATCTGTGTGTCAGCATTGGATACAACAACCCAGCGGTGACTGCCGCAGTCCAGCATCAGGCAGAGCAAATCCAGCATTGCACCACCATGTTTTTTCATCCCGTGCCGGCACACTTCGCTGAAGAGCTCACTTCAAAAATGCCTCAGGGCGAAGAGTGGGTCGTCCACTTTATGAATAGCGGCGCCGAAGCCATAGACTTCGCATTGTTACTTGCCCGATCCCACACCGGTAACAACGACATTATTTCTCTGGCCAATAGCTATCACGGTGCCACTTTTGGCGCCCAATCTGTGACGGGTATAAGCAATTTTCGCCACAACATTTCCCTGCTCAATGGCATTCAGTTTACTTCAAATCCCGATCAGTATCGTGGTATACACGGCGAAGGGGTTCAGCCCTATCTCGATGACCTCGATCGAACCATCCTCTATGGTACATCTGGGCAACTCGCGGGGATGTTTATCGAGCCCATCCAGGGTTATGGCGGAATAGTCCCCCTGCCAAAAGGATACTTATCCGGCGCCCAGGAGCGGGTTCATGCTGCGGGTGGCGTGTTCATCGTTGACGAAGTCCAGTCAGGTTTTGGACGCACTGGAGAGGACTACTGGGCGTTTACATCCCATGATATTGTTCCTGATATCATGGTGGTGGCAAAGGGTATTGGAAATGGTTATCCATTGGGCGCGGTGGTGGCTAAACGACATATCGCAGAAGCCATGGCGACCAAGTTTTATTTTAATACCTATGGCGCCAATCCTGTTAGCTGTGCCGCCGGCCGGGCGGTTCTGCGCGTGATTGATGAGTGCAAGTTAATTGAAAATGCAAAACAAGTTGGCGCTGCCATGCTCGAGGTACTCAAGGATCTTCAAAAGAAATATAAAATTATTGGCGATGTTCGCGGCCGAGGACTGATGATGGCTGCAGAGCTGGTCAAAGACAGAAAAACTAAAGAGCCCGCCCCAGACGAAATGCACGAACTTTTTCAACTAACCCGAAAACACGGCCTGGTTGCGAGCAAATCCGGGGCGCATAAAAATGTCTTACGCATTTGCCCACCCCTTTGTATACAGATGGAAGATGTGGCATTTTTCGAACAAGCGATTTCAAACAGCTTTAAAGATTTGCACTAGATAAGTTTTGTCTCAACTCCAGGGCAATAGGGTCGGCCTGAAATCAATGGCCTCACTCAGATTTATACTAGGGAACCTCTGATTAAAACATGAACAGTCAATTTGAGATCAAAACAATCAATTTCTGCGTTGCAAAACTTCGCAATAGCCGTGCTATTACGCGCATTTTGCGCCTTGAACTTGATCATTTTCAATCACAACTTGATCTGCCCAGTTTTAATCAGAGGCTCCCTAGGCGATACAGGTTGATTCCTGTTATCTTCAGGGATTATACACAGCGCTTGGTACATTAATGACTTCAACTAATCTTCCGTTCGAACGATCCGAGTACGATGCCCGGATTGCAAAAACTCGTGCCGAGATGGCCCAACGCAATCTCGATACCCTGATTGTCAGCGATCCATCGAACATGGGCTGGCTTACCGGATATGATGGCTGGTCGTTCTACGTCCACCAATGCGTCGTCCTGGCTATGGAAGGCAATCCGCTTTGTTATGTACGCGCCCAGGATGCCAATGGTGGTTTGCGTACAGTTTGGATGCCCGATGAAGACGTGCACGGCTACCACGAATCACTGGTTCAGAACCTGCCCCTTCACCCCATGCAGGAACTCGTTTCGGTACTAAATCAAAGAAACATGGCTGACGGCACCATTGGGGTGGAAATGGATAATTACTGGTATTCGGCCCAGGCCCATGCTGAGCTGGTAAATGGTCTGCCTAAAACCAACTTTGTTGACGCAACGAGTCTGGTTAACTGGCAGAGGGCTGTGAAAAGTGAAACCGAAATCGAGTACATGAAAATTGCAGGGAAAATTGTCACTACCATGCACGCCAATATTCTGGAACGAATCGAACCCGGGCTTCGAAAAAATGAAATGGTTGCAGAAATCTTTCACTCGGGTTGCATGGGTGTAGACGGATATGGCGGCGATTATCCTGCCATCGTGCCCCTACTACCCTCAGGAGCAGATGCCTCGGCACCCCACATTACCTGGAACGACGATCCATTTATATCTGGCGAAGCCACCTTTTTCGAAATTGCAGGGGCCTATAAACGTTATCAATGCCCAACCTCGCGAACAATATTTCTTGGCAAGCCATCACAAAAATTTCTCGACGTAGAAAAAGCTGTAGTTGAAGGCATTAATGCGGGCCTGGAAAAAGCCAAACCGGGAAATCAGTGTCAGGAAGTTGCAGAAGCATTTTGTACGATTCTAGAAAATCAAACCGGAATTAAAAAAGAAAGTCGCTGCGGTTATCCTATCGGAATATCTTACCCGCCCGACTGGGGTGAACGTACTATGAGCTTGCGGCCGGGTGATGAAACTGTACTAGAACCAGGCATGACTTTTCACTTCATTCCTGCAGTTTGGCAGGACGACTGGGGAATGGAAATCACAGAAAGCTTCGTGGTAACCGACAAGGGCGCTGAAACTTTGGCTGATGTACCGAGAAAGTTATATATCAAAGAATAGATCCAGCCAGCTCTGGGTAAAAATAACTTTATTATTCAATCAATCGTCAAAATAATGGAAAAATGTGATCTAAAAATTAGTGGTGCAAGTATTGTTGACGGAACCGGTAACCCTACCCGGAAAACCAACGTTGTTATTAGCGCTGACAAGATTGAAGCTGTTGGTTCATGTGAAAACTGGGAAGCGGAAAAAACCATTGATGCAACCGGGCTTGTTCTCGCTCCAGGTTTCATCGATGTTCATACTCACGATGACCTGGCGGTGATTGCAACCCCGGATTTGCCGGCGAAAATTTCCCAGGGCGTGACTACGGTGATTGTCGGTAATTGCGGGATAAGCGCAGCACCGATGATTAGGGCGGAGACATTCCCTGCCCCATTGCCCATGCTTGGTACCTCAGCAGAGTTTCAATTTCAGACTGTAAAAGACTACCAATCGGCACTGAGAAAAAAACCCGCGGCGGTGAACGTTGCATTACTAGCTGGCCACAGCTCACTGCGTCACAATGTGATGTCCGACCGTATGGAACAGCCCGCCACGAGTTCGGACATTGCAACAATGAAAAAATCGCTACAACTAGCGCTGAAACAGGGGTGCATCGGTTTTAGCACGGGGCTCGATTATCCCATAGCTGCAGCCGCCCCCACTCAAGAGGTGATAGAAATCGCATCGGTACTGCGTGAGTTCGATAACGCGCTTTATGTCACCCATATGCGTGATGAAGGCGATGAAATCATGGCCGCTATTGAGGAAACCCTTGAGATCGGCCGGAAGTCGGAGGCGCCAATTGTCATATCTCACCACAAATGCGCTGGGCCGAAAAATTACGGTCGATCCGTGGAAACTCTCGCGGCTATCGATGCGGCGCGGCAAAACCAGCAAAATGTGATGTTCGACGTATACCCTTATACTGCAAGCGCAACCTCGCTGTTACCCAATTTTATCGCCGGCTCCGAGGCCATACTGGTCGCTGAGTCCACGCCCTACCCTGAATACAATGGCTGGATGCTCGATAAAATTGCTGCGGAATGGCAATGCTCACTAGTAGACGCCGCAGAAAAACTCTATCCCGCCTCGGCCATTTACTATCAAATGGATGACGGCGATCTCGAGCGAATCATGTCCCATCCCGCAGCAATGATTGGCTCAGATGGATTACCAACCATGAAGTTTCCACACCCCAGACTTTGGGGCACATTCCCACGGGTACTCGGGCACTATGTCAGAAATAAAAAATTGTTTAAACTCGAACAAGCCGTTCACAAAATGACCGGACTTTCTGCAAAAACCTTTGGTTTGAAAAATCGAGGAACAATTGAACAGGGTAATTTTGCTGACATGGTTTTGTTCGATTCACAAAAAATTATCGACCGCAGTGATTTCGAAAACCCGACTCAACTTGCTGATGGTATTCACACGGTTTGGGTGAATGGTGATGTTACTTGGCAATCTCAGGCATCAACAGGCAAACGCGGTGGGAAATTTCTGACCCATTAAGTCATCCAGAATAATGAAAAGAATAGTTTATTTAAACGGCGAATTCATTCCGCCCGAACAAGCCCAGGTTTCAATATTTGATCGCGGAGTATTATTCGGTGACGCGGTATATGAAGTTGCAGGGGTCATCGATGGAAAATTACTCGATTTCCATAGCCACATGGCTCGTCTGTCGAGATCATTGGGCGAGCTAAATATTCCCCAGCCCTTGGATAGCACCGAGTTGCTCAGCATTTTTCGGAAAATGATTCAACTCAATAATCTTGAAGAAGGGCTGGTATATATGCAGGTGACACGGGGCCCTGAAGAAAGAGATTTTATTTATAGCGAAATTTTGTCGCCAACGGTATTCATGTTTACCCAGGAAAAGCCATCGCTTGAAAATGAATACGCCAAAACTGGCGTGAGTCTGAAAAGTGTAGAAGACATTCGCTGGGCGCGCCGGGATATAAAATCTGTGAACCTGCTGGGTCAGGTACTGGCAAAACAAACTGCCCATGATCATGGCGCCTATGAAGCTTTAATGATCGGGCCAGACGGTATGATTACCGAATGTGGCGCAACCAGCTTTTTCATCATAAAAGACAATACCATAATCACTCGTCCGCTGAGCAATGACATCCTACCAGGTGTCACGCGTAGCGCATTGATCGAACTTTGTGATTCTGGCGAAATAATGCTGGATCAGAGAAGCGTGAGTCTGGAAGAGGTTTATGTCGCCGACGAGGCGTTTATTTCGGGTGCTTCGAGTTATGTTCTGCCTGTCACCAGTGTAGACGATAAGACCATTGGCAGTGGTACTCCCGGAAATATCACCAACAAATTGCGGGGAATTTATATTGAATTCGCGCGATCAACCGCGATTTAGATTATTGTTGGGATAGAAATGGATAAACAAAAAGCCATTGGATTAATAAAAGAACTACATCGAATTTGGAATACCGGGGACCTGGATGCAATCCCCAATGTATATTCACCCGATTTTATAGGCCACTGGCCCAAGGGATGGGGTACAGGCGATATTTACGGCTATGAAGGCATTTGCGCCACAATCCAGCGTTCTCGGAAGACTTTCCCGGACTGGCATGAAAAAATTGTAGATCTGATTGTTGGTGACGATCGAGTAGTCACCAGATACACTTCCACGGGAACCCATCAAGGCGAATATATTGGCGTTCCCGGCACCGGCAAACAAGTAGAATTTGAAGAGATCTCAATCTATCGAATTGTAGAGGATGACAATTTGAATCTACTTGTAGTGGAACAATGGTGTCTGGGGGACGACATCCATTGCAAAAACCAATTATCGGAAAAGTGACTTCCAATTCACCAACGAATAACTGGTCGGTTTATATCATCCAGGCCAGCGATAACACCTACTACACTGGTATTACCACCAATGTGGAGCGCCGCTTCAGAGAGCATGTGTCTGGGAAACTCGGTGCCAAATACTTTAATGGCCGAAAACCCATTGCAGTGGTGTATCGCGAGCATAGCCATAATAGAAGCAGCGCTGGTAAGCGGGAAGCGGTAATTAAAAACTTTAGCCGAATACAAAAACAGATTCTAATTGACAGCAAATCTTCAGGTTAGCTTCTACAGTCTGCTATTTATTTTCGCGTTTGTAACGGATCGATATGGAAAGCGGACCGAACGTAACGGATATGTACTCCAGCAGTGAATAAATAAAAAGACTAATGCCAAGCTTTTCCAACAGTTCTTCCATAGTAGTAATCACAAGATAGTTCATATTTCTCCAATTTTTTGCAGCCCTACTATCTAATTCAAATTCCTGGCCACCAATCATTTCGAAACCAATTGCACCGGCAACGTATATCAGACCCGATGCGATAAATAGCCACATGATTTTCCGAGGCAAATTAATTACCAATCTGAAATAAACCAGCATAATCAAAATCAAAGCCAAACCATAAGGTATTATCCAGGCGAAATAGAAAATACCCGAAAAGTCAAAATGCTCACGAAGTTTGCCACTAATTAATTCATGAATAGTTATGGATTCATCTACTGCCAGGAATAAAAATATCATCGCCAATCCAGCCCACAACAAATGCCCGGTCCGTTCGGTTTTGTGAAACCTGGATATCACTATAAGCAGGAACGCACTTACCAATAGAATTAGCGTCGAAAACAATGTTGGCAAACTTTCCTCAGAATTGAAATGAACTAGTTGAGCAATACGACGCTCGCTGCGACTAGCCTCAAAGCCATAAAAAATTCCTACTACATTCAGTATTAACAGTAAAACAATACAAAGTAGTAGCGCTGACAAAACCGCTGAAGGCTTTATTTCAAAATGCATATCACCTCGTGCTTTATTTTAATTATTCTGTCCAATCTTAATCTGGAGCTTGTAACGTTGCCTATGCTGTTCAACCGGCAATGCGTGAGATAGGGCGTTTTGATAACTTAACATTCAGAGCCTAAATTTTCCAGTCCCAAACCCCAGTACCAATCAGAATAGTCCATAGGCTCGAAATCTATTTCGGCGCCTTGTTGTTTTAGTAACAACCAAAGAGAATTGGTGCACGCTATGCGTTGAGCTATAGGGACCATACATTTCCGTTCATAGGTATTAAGCTTGCGCACCACCTCATATGCCTGCAAAACAGACTGGAATAATTCCGGATCAAAACGATCCTCGGGAAAACAGCCATGTATAGCCAAATAAACCAGGTCATATATTGGGTAGCCTACTGTAGTTTCTTCCCAGTCAACCAAGGCAACAAATTCATCATCATAAAACAATGCATTATTTGGCCATGGATCGCCATGAACGATACCTCGCGGTAATTTTTTTAAGTCCATTTTGGGCAAAGATGCGATCCGGTCACTTAATTTTTTTACATTTTCATATTCGAACAATGTTTTTGCCCGAGGCAAATTGTCTTCTAAATAAGTTGGAGTCCACCAAGTCTCTCTATGAGGCAAGTGGTCGTATTCAACACAATGCAGTTTTCCCAACGTCCGGGCGATTTCGATTATTCCCGATGGGCTAACCGTCTCACTGGATTCCCCCTCGACAAACTTAAAAACAGATACCAAACCATTTTGGACTTTGAATGTTGATTCGCCATCTATTGCCGTAATTGGGGTGGGGACTGGTATGCCGTGAATGAATACGTGTTTTATAACCAATAATTCTGATTCAATTTGCTCTAAAGAATGTTCCTGGGAAAATCTGATGAAATAACTTCCCTTTGACGTCTCGACGATGAGGTTGGTGTTCGCATAACCACCACCATCACGCCGATGGCGTAACTCACCGATGCCAAAGAAGTCACAAATTTGCGGTAGAATTTCGCTTAACTGATTTTCCAATATTATTATTCCCATTCCTCTATATATAATTCTCGGTAAATACCATGTCAATAAAATGCATCACCTTTGACCTTGACGACACCCTTTGGGCTATTCAACCGGTTATAGTCAATGCTGAAAAGCGATTTTATGCCTGGTTGCAGGAATCCATACCTGAAATTCCCGCGCAATTTACCCTGGAGCAATTGACTGCACATCGACATGCCTACTTTAACAACTATCCGGAGTTGCACCACGACCTGACGCTACTTAGAAAGAACTGGATAGGTGAGATCGTCGACCCGTTTAACTGCTCATCAGATTTGCTCGATCAGGGATTTGATGTGTACTGGAAACAACGTAACAATGTGTCTTTTTTCCATAGAGCCATCGAAGTGCTCGATTACGCAAATAAAAACTTTTGCACAGGATCCATCACCAATGGCAATGCGGATGTAGATCAGATTGGAATCGGCAAGTACTTCGATTTCTCTCTTACTTCCGCAGAAATTGGATTCGGTAAACCCGACCCTGCCATATTCGAAGCAGCTGTTTCTCAATCCAGTTTTGTTGCAGAAGAAATTTTACACGTCGGCGATGACTGCGAAAGAGACGTTGAAGGCGCCGCAAGAATGGGTATGCAAACGGTTTGGGTTAATACCTTCAATCAACCCTGGCGAGGTAAATACTTTCCCGATGCCCAAATCCAGAATATCAGCGAACTCCCCGACATTCTGGAGAAAATGCGCTAAACCAGTTTTGCAATGGTCAGTGCATTTGTTTCAAATTGTTGGCAGTCAATTTAATTTTTGCCACCATATTAACCAGCCCATTGGATCGTGTGGGTGAAAGATGTTCTTTCAATCCGATTTTATCGATAAAGTACAAATCCGCATCGCGAATTTGATCAGCGGGTTGGTCGGATAAAACCCGAATCAACAAAGCGATAATACCTTTAGTAATGATTGCATCACTGTCCGCGCTTAAACTTACTTTACCCTCATTCAATTCTGCATGAAGCCATACTCTGCTCTGGCAACCGGGCACCAGGTTTTCATCATGTTTGAACTGTTCATCGATTAATGGCATTTTTTTGGCTAGATCGATAATATATTCATATTTATCCATCCATTGATCGAAGATTTCAAACTCCTCGATAATCTCATCCTGTATTTGATTAATTTCGGTCACAACAATAATCCGCAGTTTCAGAGCAACATGGATTCCGCACGTTTTACCCCAGCAACCAGAGCGTCAACATCTGCCCGATTGTTGTACATGGCAAAAGAAGCGCGCACAGTCCCAGGTATGCCATAAAATTCCATCAGTGGTTGGGCACAGTGATGCCCGGTCCGAACGGCAATTCCCTGCTGATCGAGTATTGTCCCCACATCAAATGGATGGGCGCCCTCAAGCAGGAATGAAATTACACTAGCCTTGTGTCTCGCAGTCCCTACAATCCGGATGTTTTTCATTTCGGTCAACTTTTCAGTGGTGTAGTGCAAAATATCCTGTTCATGCTCGGCTATTTCCTTAGGGTCAAACTGAGTGAAATATTCGATGGCAGCACCAAAACCAAGTCCACCGACAATATTGGGTGTGCCGGCCTCAAATTTGTGCGGCAATGTATTGTATGTGGTTTTTTCGAAGGTCACTTTTTCGATCATATCGCCACCGCCTTGATAAGGCGGCATGTCATTTAACAGCGACTCTTTACCATACAAAATACCTACTCCAGTGGGACCAAAAACTTTGTGTGCAGAAAAAGTGTAAAAATCCACGTCCATTTTCTGCACATCGATATGCATATGGGGCACAGCCTGAGCACCATCCAGTAACACCGGAGCGTTGTATTGATGGGCCAGGGAAATAATTTCTTCTACCGGATTTATAGTACCCAATGCGTTTGATACATGAACCACTGCCACCATTTTGGTCCTTTCGCTTAACAGAGACTTGTATTCTTCCATCTTGAATTCGCCATCTTGATTTATCGGCAGTACCTTCAAGCTCGCACCCGTTTCTTCACAAATCAATTGCCAGGGCACAATATTCGAATGATGCTCCATGGTGGACACGATAACCTCATCTCCGGGTCCAAAATTCTTTCTGCCATACGACGACGCGACCAGATTGATACCGTCGGTTGTGCCTTTATTGAACAATACTTCGTGGACATGCTCGGCCTTGATAAATTCGCGAATGATTTCCCGGGCATCTTCATAAGCCTGGGTCGCCTCCTGACTCAAATGATGCACCCCCCGATGAATATTGGCGTGCTCTTCGCTGTAGTATTTTGACACCCGATCGATCACCGACTGGGGCTTTTGAGCTGACGCACCATTATCAAGATAGATCAATGGGTGCCCGTTAACCTGACGCTGCAGGATCGGAAAGTCCTTTCGAACCTGGTTCACATCAAAGGTTTTATATGCCTTGGAATTTGCCACTTTGTGCTTTACTCAATTTGAATTAGGATAAAATCGCTAAATTATTCGGGAAATGTAACATGATTTTATTTAAATGGAATTTAATCCTTTTTTTTCAACCATGACGTATTTGTGGTTATTTTCCCCCACAATGCGGTTAAAGTTTTGTAACGGATTCTGCTTCCCAAAACCATTATAATCCGCACCGGTTTAAGTCCTTAACCGCGTAAAATTCACTTTTGAAGATAACCTTTAGCACTTGTATATTACTGCTTACCTTTCCATCTCCCCAGAGCGATCTGGAAATGTTTAAATGAACAACAAACCCCGAATTTTATTTGTCAGCCCTCAGCCATTTTTCGAATGGCGTGGTAGCTCAATTCGAGTAAAATTTAATATCATGGCTCTGAATCAGCTTGGGTATGAAGTGGATCTACTCACACTGCCAATCGGCCAGGATGAGCCGGTAATAAAGTCCAGAGTAATTCGGGCATGGAATTTGTTTGGGTCAAAGAAAATTTCCATTGGACCATCCTTACTCAAACTCTGGTTTGATCTGATTCTATTGATCCAGGGCAGTTATCTGGTGCTGCGCCATCGCTATGTGATTCTCCATGGTACCGAGGAAGCCGGGTTTCTGTGTTATTTGTTGTCATTTATTTCCAGGGCCAAATGTATTTATGAAAAGCATTCTGATTCTCTGTCCTATAAACAAGGGCTTTTGAAAAGAATCATTCTGGGTGTATACAACCAGGTCGAGCAATTAACCATCAGGCGCGCCGATGCGGTGATTTGCACCGGCCCAGGTCTGGAAGAGCAAGCGCGTGGGATTTCACCGACAGCGACGATTTATGGTATTGCCGACATCCCTTCATCTATTGTTGAACCCAATGAAAAAGAGATAACTGCTGCGCGAAACACGATGAGCCAAGACCCTGACCAGGTGCTGATAACCTATGTGGGGTCCTTTGCAGAATATCAGGGGGTGGATATTATTTTTGAAGCCATCCCTATAGTTACCAATCAGAATACCAAGGCCAAATTTATAATTATCGGCGGCGATGAAAGCGAAATCAGTCATTATCGTAAAATACTTGAGAGCCAGGGAATTAGTAATCAGGTGATGTTTCTAGGGAAAATCGATCCAGATCTGCTACCTGCATATCTGGCGGGTTCAGACATCCTGCTTGCACCGCGTAAGAGTGGGATTAATTCACCACTTAAAATTCTGGATTACTTTAAAGCAGGCGCCACTATCGTCGCCACTGATACCATTGCAAATCAACGACTGCTAAACTCTTCCAATGCTGCCCTCTGCCCATTTAACTCGGATAGTTTCGCTACTACGATTATTGGCTTAATCGATGATCCAACCACCCGAAATCAACTCGGCGCAAATGCACACACCCTCTATCAAACGCGATACAATTTTTCGTGTTTCAAGAATCAGCTGAAAGAAACCTACGAAGATACACTTGCACTATAAGCACGCATAAGAAATTGAAATTAATAGTAGACACCCACGTTCATATTTATCCGTTTTATGAAATACATAAGGCGTTGGATGCAGTACTGAAAAATTTTAATGCCCTGTCCTCGGATGCAGTTAAAGTTGCCTGTCTCACCGAAAGATACGATTGTCATGTCTATGATGATCTGGCTACAAATTCAAAAAACCTGGTAGGAGATGCCTTTGACATTGCGGTTTCAAATACCGGCCATAGCCTGAAAATTAAATCAACTTCCACTGGTCAGGATTTTTGTCTGCTTCCCGGACAGCAGATTATTACTTCAGAGAACCTAGAAATTTTGTCACTCAATTGTCCCCAACGGGTTGAAGAAGGTCTGCCCGCCAGGCAAACAATCGAAAATGTGATTAAAAACAATGGGGTTCCTGTTGTTGCCTGGGGGCTGGGTAAATGGATTGGCAAACGCGGCGGGGTGGTAAAAGATCTATTAAATACGTTTACACCCGAGCAACTGGCTGTTGGCGACACAACCATGCGCCCCTATGGGTGGTTTATGCCATTAATTATGCGTCAGGCCAAAGCAAAAGGGTTTAAAATTATTTTCGGTTCCGATCCCCTGCCATTCCCAGGAGAAGAATGTCGACCCGGCAGTTATGCCACGGAAATCTCTTCATCAGCTTCTGATAAGCGCCCTCGAGAAGTGATTGCAAACATGTTGACTCAGAATGTCATAATGCAATCCGTTGGACACAGATGCTCGTTGATTGACGTCGCACAAAGAACATTGGGCCATAGAAAGGCAAGTAAAATCGCAGCCACAAAGACTTCCCACTAAACAGTATCCACGCCGTATAAGCGACTGTAAGCAAATTTCCAAAAATTTAAATAACCAACAAAGTAAAATGAGTTTATCAATTCAAGGGTTTTCCGAAAAAAAAGTATTAATAACCGGGGCTACAGGATTTACCGGCCGGGTGTTAACCGAAAAACTGGTTAATGCCGGAGCCCAGGTTCGGGCAATAGCTCGGGCAAGCTCCAGTCTTGGGGACCTGGAAAAACTCGACATCCAATGGTTTCGTGGTGATGTCTTCGATCCGGAAATAGTGAATCAAGCCTGCGATGGGGTTGAGTATATTTTTAATCTGGCCGCCGCATTCCGCGAAGTAAAGCCAAATGATGATGGATATCGCAAGGTACACCTCGAAGCAACTCAGCTTTTGGCCAATGCGGTTCTGGGGAAACCGGATTTTGAATGTTTTGTTCACGTATCCACAGTTGGCGTCCATGGGCATATCGAAAATGGTCTTGCCGATGAGAATTACCGGTTTGCCCCGGGAGATGGTTACCAGCGTACCAAACTCGAAGGAGAGCAATGGATAGGCAAATTTGCTAAAGAAAATAATCTGCCCTACTCAATTGTCCGTCCAGCACCGATATATGGTCCAGGGGATTTGCGTCTGTTGAAATTGTTTCGAATGGTCAACAAGGGCTACCTGTTAATGCTCGGTGGTGGTAAAGGCATGTATCACCTGGTCCACGTAGATGATCTGTGTAACATTATTATGCTTGCCGGCATCACTCCAGCAGCGCGATCAGAAATTATGATCGCCGCCTGCGATGAACCGATTTCTATTGAAGGAATCGCTAAAATTATTGCGCAAAAACTGGGCAATACAAAATATCGAGTAATCCGGCTGCCCCTGTTTCCATTCTATATCGCCTCAGACCTTTGCAAACTGATTTGCACGCCCCTTGGTATCGACCCACCGATATATCGCAGACGGGTAGATTTTTATACTAAAGACCGCCAGTTCAATAATGAAAAGGTAAAACGGCTTCTAGAATATACTTTCAATTACGACAATGATCGCGGAATCGAGGAAACAGCAAACTGGTACAAGGACAATAATTTGCTGGGTTGAGCAATCCAAAACCTGTTTTCCGCGACTCCCAATGTCATGGCGGAATCTGCCCGCTGGCCGTAGATTGTGATATAAATCGAACTAATCACTTATCCGGCAATAAATATATAGACCCATGCGAACAGGCGGCGAAATTCTAATTGATGGTTTGATTAAATACGGTGCGAACCGAATGTTCTGTGTGCCCGGCGAAAGTTACCTGGCTGCGCTGGATGCGTTATATGAGAGACAAGATAAAATTCAAATCATAACCTGTCGACAGGAAGGAGGTGCTGCTTATATGGCGGAAGCCCATGGAAAGCTGACCGACCAACCCGGAATCTGTTTTGTGTCCCGCGGCCCAGGCGCGTCTAATGCCATGGTCGGAATTCACACAGCATTTCAGGATTCGACTCCGGTCCTGATGTTCGTTGGCCAGATCGATCGCGGTGATGTGGGTAGAGAAGCTTTCCAGGAGTTAGATTTCAAGCAAGTTTATGGCGGCGTTGCAAAAAAGGTGATCACCTTCAATGATGCCAAACGCATTCCCGAACAACTGGGGCAGGCCTGGCATACCGCAACCCACGGTCGACCTGGCCCTGTGGTGATTGAGTTACCCGAGGATATGTTGATGGACGAGTGTGATGTCGCCGATCTGGAACCCGCAACGTTTATTCCCGCTTCGCCGTCAAAAAAATCGATTAAGCAGTTTGGTGCTTTACTTGAAAAGGCAGAGCGCGCTGTGTTCATCTGTGGCGGCGCCGGCTGGACCGTAAAATCCAGCAAGCTGCTAAAACAATTTTCCGAACAACAAAACCTGGCGGTAGTCACTGCATTTCGTCGTTCAGACTGCTTCGATAATACCCACCCTCATTATATTGGCGAAATGGGATTCGGACCCAATCCCAAACTGGTAGAACAAATTCATGCTGCGGACCTGTTAATCGCCGTCGGTCCAAGAATGGGTGACATGACAACATCGGCTTATTCGGTTCTCCAGGTACCCTATGGCAATGCGACCAACCCGGCGCAGAAACTGATTCATGTTCATGTTTGCCCTGAAGAGATCAATTCCGTGTATCGCGCAGATCTCGGTATAGTCAGTCATCCGGAGTCATTTTTAAAAGCGGCGTGCAAATTGCCTGCTACTAAAATTGATCGCAGTGAATACATCGAAACCGGTAACAAAATTTATCTCGATTTTCTCACCGAAGAGAGGAATAGCGACGCCGAGATGCGCATGGACAAGGTCTCAGAATTTCTACGCACTCGTTTACCCGCTGATGCGGTGGTTACCAATGGCGCTGGAAACTATACCCCCTGGGCCCAACGCCATTATCAATTTCGAGCGCCAAAGACCCAGCTTGCACCGACCAATGGCTCCATGGGTTATGGCGTGCCTTCAGCCATTGCAGCAAAACTGGTTTATCCAAAATCAATTGTGGTTTCTTTTTCCGGCGACGGTTGTTTCTTAATGAATGGCCAAGAACTCGCCACTGCTGTGCAGTACAAGCTGAATGTTATTTTTCTGGTGGTTAACAATAACAGCTATGGCACTATACGCAGTCATCAGCAACGTCATTACCCGGGACGACCTGTGGCCACAGATCTGAAAAATCCAGATTTCGCCGCCTTGGCCGAGGCTTATGGTGCTTTTGGTATTGTTGTTTCCAGAAGCGAACAATTTGGAGGGGCATTCGAAAAAGCGGTCAAGGCTAACAAACCCGCGGTGATTGAGATTCAAACAGATTATTAAAATTTACGAGATTGACATGTTAAAAGACAAAATTGCGATTATCACCGGCGCATCCCGAGGCATCGGCTTTGCCTGTGCGGAAAGATTCATCAAAGAAGGTGCACGGGTTGTTCTTTCCGATGTAGACGATGACCAAGGCGAAAAGTCAGCACAGATTTTGCGGGACAAGGGTGGTGACGCTGTGTATTGTCACTGCGATGTCAGCTCTAAAGCAGAAGTGGAGGCATTGTTCGATTTCGCACTGGAAAAGTACAAGCGTGTTGATACGGTCATAGCCAATGCCGGCATCGTTCACCCCGCTGATATTCTCGAATTGGAAGAAGCGGATTTTGACCGGGTTATTGCTATTAACCTAAAAGGGGTATTTCTTACCGGACAAATTGCAGCCCAACGCATGATCAAACAAAAACCCGATGAAGAAAATTCCAGAGGGACCATCATTAACATGTCCTCACTCAATGGGGTTTTGGCTATCCCTGCCATAGCGCCTTATGTGATTGCCAAAGGCGGGGTGAATCAATGGACCAAATGCTTAGGCATTCGAATGGCCAGCGAAGGGGTTCGGGTAAATGGAATCGGGCCGGGATCGATCAATACAGAAATGTTTCAAACCGTTGCAGACAATCCTGAAAAAATGCGCGAAATCATGTCCCGCACGCCCATGCAGCGCCCAGGGGAGCCCGACGAAGTCGCCAAGGTTGCGGTGTTTCTGGCCAGCCACTATTCCAGTTATGTCACCGGCGAAACGGTTTACATCGACGGTGGTCGCCAGGGTCTGAATTATGTTGTTCCCGTTGTTGACTGAATTTCATCGCTGTGAAAGAAGAATCTGAAGAATTAAACGCGATCCGCCAGGGCGTTCGTTCACTGTGCCAGGATTTCGACGAACAATACTGGCTAAAACTGGATAGTGATCGCAGCTACCCAACGGAATTCGTTCAAGCATTGACGAAAGCAGGTTATTTATCCGCCCTGATTCCCGAGCAATACGGCGGTTCAGGGCTGGGACTGACGGAGGCCTGTGCCATTCTCGAGGAAATCAGTTTTTCCGGCGGCCATCCCGGTGCCTGCCATGCCCAGATGTATGTCATGGGTTCGGTTTTACGACATGGTTCCGATGCCCAGAAAGAAATGTATTTACCCAGCATTGCTGACGGTAGTATTCGACTGCAAAGTTTTGGGGTAACCGAACCCAATACCGGGACGGATACCACAAGCCTGAAAACCACAGCAAAAAAACAAGGTAACAAATATGTGGTCAATGGACAAAAGGTGTGGATAAGCCGGGTTCAGCACTCTGATTTGATGTTACTGCTGGCCCGAACCACACCCACTGACAAGGTGGAGAAAAAAACTCACGGCCTATCCACATTCATCGTGGATTTGAACCAGGCAAAAGAAAATGGCCTGACCGTGACCCCCATCGATTCCATGATTAACCACCATAGCTGTGAATTGTTTTTTGATAATCTGGAAATTCCTGAAGAAAACTTACTGGGTGAGGAAAATAATGGATTCAGAATTATTCTCGACAGTATGAATGCGGAACGTATCCTAATCGCCGCAGAATGTATTGGTGATGGTCGGTTTTTCGTGGACAGGGCATGCGCCTATGCCACCGAGCGAAAAGTTTTCAATCGACCCATCGGCCAGAACCAGGGTGTGCAATTCCCTATCGCCCGATGCAATATCAATATCGAAGCTGCCAACTTGATGGTGAAACAGGCGGCTGAGTTATTTGACCAGAGTGAAAAGTGTGCAAGCGAAGCCAACATGGCCAAATTACTGGCATCAGAAGCAAGTTGGCAGGCAGCCGATATGTGCATGGAAGTCCACGGTGGATTTGCATTTGCCCGGGAATTTCACATCGAGCGCAAGTTCCGCGAGACCCGTTTATACCGGACCGCACCGATATCAACCAATTTTATTCTCAGCTATGTGGCTGAACACGTGCTGGGACTCCCGCGGAGTTATTAGTGAAGCCCCTTGAAGGCATCCTGGTTGTGGCCATCGAACAGGCGGTAGCGGCACCGTTATGCACTGCACGATTGTGTGAAGCCGGCGCGAGAGTTATCAAGATTGAACGGGAGACCGGCGATTTCGCCAGGGGCTACGATGACGTGGCTGGTGGCGACAGTTCATATTTTCTATGGAATAACCTGGGCAAAGAATCCCTGGTCCTGAATTTCAAGGAAAAAGCCGATGCCGACCTGCTCAATAGAATACTCGAGAATGCTGACGTATTTGTGCAAAACCTTGCGCCCGGTGCTCTGGCCCGATCTGGATTCGGCAGCAAACAACTTCGTGAAAAATACCCGCAGCTAATTACCTGCGATATCAGCGGCTATGGTAATAACGAATCAGTGGCGAAAATGAAGGCCTACGATTTTCTGGTCCAGGCTGAGAGTGGGCTGGTAAGTATCAGCGGCGGTGAAACTGAACTGGGTCGAGTTGGCGTATCAATTTGTGATATTAGTGCGGGTATGAATGCCCACGCTGGAATTCTAGAGGCGCTATTGACCCGACAAAAAACGGGAGTGGGTATTGGGCTGGAAGTATCCTTGTTCGGATCTGCGGCGGACTGGATGACCGTACCTTTGCTGCATTACGATTATGGCGGAAAAGCTCCCGCCCGCGCCGGGCTTAATCATCCATCCATCGCGCCCTATGGCGGTTATAAAACCGCTGACAATGAAATCGTGATAATTGCAATCCAAAATGAACGGGAATGGCATCGACTTTGCGAAAGGGTTTTAAATCAACCGGAAACCGCTAGCGATGAACGCTTTAACAGCAATAAAAATCGGGTTAAAAATCGGCCAGCCATGGATTTGATTATCAATGAAATCATGTCGCACCTGACCCGCAATGAGGCCATTAAACGCTTATCGGACGCAGATGTGGCCTTCGGCTCGGTTAATAGTGTGGAAGTCCTATCTAAACATCCCGCACTTCAAAAACGAAAAGGCATTTCTTCTACTGGCAAAATTGTAGCGTATCCCATGCGCCCAATATCGAGTTTGGAAATGGATGGTTCCGGGGAAGGTGAAGCAATACCCTGTGCGCCAAAGATTGGACAGCATACTGAATCTATTCGAATCGAATTCGAATAATATTAAGTTATGAAAAGAATCTCCGAACTCACCCTGGATGAAAAGAAACTACAAAAATGGGTGGGTCGTTTTGAAGAACGGAAGGAAATAATTAACCCTGGGCCCGCGAATTTCATGGGAGCAACGTTGAATCACAATGGTCGTGACTACAAGAAAGGCGACATGCTCCCCGATTGCTGGCACTGGTTGTATTTTCTCGACGCACCGCGGATGGATCAGCTGGGCGTGGATGGGCATGCCGCATTGGGAAATTTTCTTCCTCCGGTCGCGCTACCCAGAAGAATGTGGGCAGGGGCCCGATTAAAGTTTCACAGCCCAATCATTATTGGCGAAGAAATGGTCAAAACCTCAACCGTTGAAAGCATTGAGAAGAAAACTGGGCGGAGTGGCGATTTATGTTTTGTTACTGTGAAGCACCGGCTGTTTTCGGGATCAACATTACGGCTCGAGGAGCATCACGACATCGTCTACCGTGGTGATATGAAAACCAAGGCACAAAAATCTTCCCCCTTCCCTGCCCCAACCGACGCTGATCTGTCCAGGGAAATTACGCCTTCATCAATATTGTTGTTTCGTTACTCTGCTTTAACATTTAACGGTCATCGAATTCACTACGATCTCGAGTATTGCAAAAAGGTAGAAAAATATCCGGGTCTGGTGTTTCATGCCCCGCTTACTGCCACGCTGATGCTCGAGCTTGCCCGGGAGCATTTCCAGGGTCGCACAAAAATTCCGGTATTTAGTGAGCTGAACTTAAAGGCTGTGAGCCCGTTGTTTCATCACAAACCTTTCGAGCTTCATCTAAAAGAAAATAAAACCGAAGAAGGCACCCAATGCCAGCTATGGGCTACTAACCCTGATGGAAAGTTAGCCATGAGCGCAACCCTGGATGTACCCTGACTAATCAGAATTAATTATTCTGATCGATGTAATTAACACTGGGCCATAAAATTATCGTAGAGAATGCGTGCATTGGCTACGATCTCTTTCATGTTGGCGTCTGTTGCGGACTTAATGTCTGAAAGACCGCTTGGCCCCAATGCATTTTCCAGAGCTCGCTTATACGCCGGTATTTCTCCCCAGTTATCCACGGTATCTGCTTCGAGTTCGACGTGATACTGCATTGACCAGGCCTTATCACCCACCCGCATGGCCTGAATCTGACAGTCCCCCGATGACGCCAATACAGCGGTGTTCTCAGGCGCCTGGGATACCTGCACCGAATGCCATTGCAAGCACTTCTGCACATCCGGCGCACCTTTAAATATTGGATCCGCCTTGCCTGCGTCGGTTAAGGCTATGTCCAGCAATCCAATTTCTCCTGGAACCTGGGGCCCGCAAGTACCGCCCATGGCATCCGCCAGTAATTGATGACCGAGGCAAATTCCCAAAAAGGGTTTGTCGATTTCATTTACCCATTGTCGAATTGCCCGCTTCTCCGGAATCAGCCAGGGGTTGTCTTCAACGTCCCATACATCCATGGGGCCACCCATAACCCAAAGCGCATCGTAATTATTCAAATCCGGAATAGGTTCACCTTGATCCAGTTCAACTGCATCCCAATCTATATCGTCTTCTTTTAGAAAATCCCGAAGTACTCCGGGGTGTTCACATTCGATGTGTTTGAATACCAGTAGTCGCATCGCTCTCACCAGGCTATTTTGAAATTTAGCCTAAAGTATACCTCGAGCTATTTGAATTTACCCGGACCGGATTTATACCAAAACTTTCTTTTTGAACAACGCGACCAATATAACCAGAATACCGCCAGCAACTGTACTGGATGCCAAATCGAGCACCGCGTTCTGACCGGCATCCCAGCAAAACCAATGCCTCGCAGCCAAGGGCACCACCGAACGCGCCAACGATGTTATTGACGATCCTGCCCAGGCTAAGACTTTTGATCAAACTACCCACCAGGTTGCCACCAATTATTCCTGTGGCTAATTGCATTACGATTTGTGAAATAGGTTCCATAGTTCATGTTTTAAAAATGTTATCTATAGAGCAATAAAATTTAATGCCGCTTTAGGCGATTTAGTTCCAGGAAAAACTAAATGTCCTGCCAGCAAATAAAAATTGGATTTTTTATTTTTGAATACATTTGTTTGTGAATGGTGTCGCCGGGATCCTGGTGATTATAAATATGATCTACCGCGAGATCGCATTGCGTGCGGTTGGCAAACGTCATGGTGAAAAAATACTCATGGTCTCGTTCCGCGTCGGTATCCATTACTGGATGTTTCTGCCTTCGCCCAATTGGGCTAACAGATTTGAGCAAACCGATTTGCTTCATGTGGTCAACAAATTGGTCCAATGACTCTTTGTAAGCCTCGATGGTCTCATCGGAGCCAAGATCAAAACAACTAAGCATGTGAAACATTAAAGACCTCCATTTGACGTATGGATACTAATTGCCGATCAGCGTTACTTCACAAAATTGTAAAGTTTGCTAGGAACATCAGATATTACAATACATCAACAAATATAAGGCGAACAGTTTTATACTAGAACTTAAACATTATTTTATCTTCAAATAATCCGCACAAAAGATTTAACCTCAAATAATTAATAATGCGAAAATCCGCCAACCAATTTTTACGCTACAGAAATCTGTTCCGTTATGTCGAAAATTGGTGGGTTCACTTCCAAATAAAATTGGGTGGAAGAAAGACGTTTTACACCGTAAATGGTCCAAATGAAATTTCCTACAAGGTCCCGAGGCAGATGTATCACCTGTTCAAGGAAATTGTCCTCGATGATTGTTATTTAAGGGGTTTGCCCAAAATCACTAATAATAATCCGGTGATAATCGATATTGGTGCCAATATTGGTTTTTTTTCACTTTTCCTGAAATCCCGATTCCCCAATGCAAAAGTGCTGGCCTATGAACCCATGCCACCCAACTTTGATTATTTAAAACAACACGTCGAGAGCAATTCCCACGCCGAAATTCACCTGCACAACAAAGCGGTTAGCGCGAAACCTGGAATACTGACCCTGCACTACCACCTGAAACGCCCCTGGCCTACCGCCGCGTCGATGGTTCCCCAAGATGACGCTACGAAGACTATTGATGTGACCTGTGAAACCCTGGAACAGATTATTAGTGACAATGGACTTGAACATATCAATCTACTTAAACTCGATTGCGAAGGTGCTGAATTTGAAATCGTATACCAAACCCCATCCACCTGTTTCGATCAAATCCAACGAATCGCCCTGGAATACCATCCGAATGATCAACCCGGATGTAATGCCGCTAATTTGAAAGCCCATCTCGAGTCTTTGGGTTACCAGACACTGACCGGCGGAAAAACCATGATGTGGGCCTGGAAGTATTAACTTCACTAAGCAGGGTTGTTCTTTATTCAGGTAAGCCAGGTTAGATCCACTGTAGTGGCGCTTCATTCATTAACGCAGACTGCTCACGCAAACTGAGAATTTGGTCCTGCCAGTAATTTATGGAATTGAACCAGGGAAAGGCGATTGGAAATGCCGGATCCTCCCAGCGCGATGCCAGCCATGCCGAATAGTAAATCATGCGCATGGTCCGCAGTGCTTCGAGGATATAAAGTTGCATAGGATCAAAATCAAAAAATTGACTATAGCCATCGAGCAACTCCTTAAGGCGAGCGGTCATGTATTCCTGGTCCCCAGAAAGAAACATCCATAAATCCTGTATTGCCGGCCCCATGCGTGCATCATCGAAATCAACGATATGTGGCCCCCGATCTGTCCACAATACATTGCTCGGGTGAAAATCTCCGTGCAGGCGAATTTGCCTGATTGTCCCGGCGCGGTCAAAACACTGCTGTATTTGCTCGATTAACTGGGTGGTCAATGAGCCATAGGCTTCAGTCAAATCTCCCGGGATAAAATTGTTATCCAGCAAATATTGTCTCGGCCTGATGGCATAGCTTTCAATATCAACGTGAGGTCGGTGATGATAACCCTCTATTGCGCCCATAGCGTGAATGCGGCCTACAAACCGACCCATTTGTTTTAAATGTTCGGAATTGTCCACCTCCATTGCCCGACCGCCGCGACAGGGGTACACCGCATATCGAAAAGCGCCATAATGGAACAGGGTATTTCCTTCCTTGTCAGCCAGCGGCGCAATAACGGGAATTTCGCTCTCCTCCAGGTCCTGGGTAAATCGATGTTCTTCCAGTATGGCTTCGTCGCTCCAGCGCTGGGGGCGATAAAATTTTGCTGCGATATTGTCGCCATTATCGAGGCCAACCTGATAAACCCGATTCTCATAACTGTTAAGAGCGAGAAATCGACCATCACACTTCAGATCACCTTGCAGATACCGGTTGTCGATGGCATCGAGTAATTCGTCTGGGGTTAATTGCCTGAACGCCTGTACTGGATCTTCGATATTCACGTCGCCACAATGACACGAATAGCATCAAGGCGCAATCTCGAGTCATCGAGTTTCTGGTTAATTACCGCGAGCTGATTTTTGTAATAATCAATTTCCACCTGGCGAACATTTGGATTCACTGCATGCAATGCCTTTAGGCGTTCAATTTCTGTCGACAGTGTAGTGGTGGATTTTTCTCGAGCGGCGTCGAGAATTTTGGGCGCCAGTTTTTGCGCATATTTTTCACTGGCTTCCACCATTTTCCGCAACAGACTCTCTTTGGTTTTAATAATCCGTTTGGCCATGTCGCGCTTGAGTTTTTCACCCTTATTATCCATGGTTCGATAACTTGGGTGTTGATCCAGACGTTTTCCCATCTGATCGATCATCACCCGGATAGTTGTCGGCGGAAGATAGCGATCCGAGTGGGTTTGAGATGAAGATGCGGTCTCCAGAATGAATATTGACTCGAGTACAATGGTTCCTCGTTTAACATCGGGGATCGGCACCGCTGCGACTGCAGTGTTACCCAACTCTCCGGTCTGAACCAACTCCATAGCACTAGTAACCAAAGGATGATCCCAGGATAAATAGTCCACATCTTCGAAAGTCAGTGCTATTTCTCGATCATAGGTAATGGTCATACCATCTTCGGGCAAATGGGGAAACGGTGCCAACATATGGGTGCCAACGTTTATTGCATAACAACCTTCGCTATGAATTTCATAGTCAACGCCAAAGCAGTCAAATACCGTTTCCATATAGGATTGCAGCTGGGAGCTATTATCCTGTTCAAGGGAATCCGCCTTGATCTGGTTCGCAACCAAAGGTCTGCAGGAATTATACTCGAGCAATCGATCCCGGCCTTTTTGCAATGCCTCGGTGTGTTGGTTGTGCAGTGCCGCGGTGGCTTCAATCAATTGCGAATAATCTTTGTTGGGTTGGTGCAATCTATCCAGCACATCGTGCTCGAGCTGAGTAAATACCTGATACCCCGTTGGGCAGGTTTTCTGAAAAGCATCCAGTCCGTGGTGATACCAGTCAAACAAAATTTGTTGGGCAGTATTCTCCAGATATACCACATGGATATGGATGGTCTGGTTTTGGCCAATTCGGTCCAGCCGGCCAATACGCTGTTCCAACAGATCAGGGTTGAGGGGCAGATCGAATAACACCAGATTGTGTGCAAACTGGAAATTTCGCCCTTCACTACCAATTTCTGAGCAGATCAATACCTGGGTTCCGGATTCCTGATCCGCAAACCACGCCGCCGCCCGATCGCGTTCGAGCAAACTCATGCCTTCATGAAACACAGCAGCATCGATGCCCTGTTTTACCCGCAGAACTTCAGCGAGATCGAGGACGGTATCTGCGCTGGCGGTTATTACCAATGCTTTTTTGGGGCTGATGGATTTTAGAATTTTTGCAAGTTGATCAACTCGAGGATCAATATTTTTCCAGTTCTCGCCCCACTCATCTGCGGCCTGGAAAAGCAATTCCGGACACAACAACAACTGAGCCTCAGAAAGCGGACGGTCTTCGAAGGATTCCAGGAGATCCGTATAGGCCTCGGGCGCTTCCAGAGGATAGGCGGTTACGACTCTATCCGGAAATCCCTGGACGGTGTTGCGGGTATTTCGAAACAACACCCGGCCGGTACCGTGGCGATCGAGTAACATTTGGACCAGGGATTCACGATCCTGTTCATAGTTCGGATCAGAATCCGTCGATTTATCAGTTTTACTTTTTAGTTTTTCCAGCTGATCATTTGCCTGATCTTTGCCCAGTATGCGCTGGATATTTTTGATCAGTTTCTCGTCAATTGTGGCGTCGCCAAGCAATGATTCCATAACATCGGCTATGGGCTTGTACCTGGCTTCTTCCTCAACAAATTCCGCGTAGCTCGGAAATCGCACCGGATCGAGCAATCTCAGACGAGCATAGTGACTGGATTTACCCAATTGCTCTGGCGTGGCAGTGAGCAATAATACACCTTTGGTTTTTTGTGCAAGCTGATCTATCAGTTGATATTCGAAACCTGGGTCTTGTTCCGACCATTGCAAATGATGAGCTTCGTCCACCACCATTAAATCCCATTCACCATCTCGACACTGCTTGAAGATGTCAGGCTGGGACGACAGGAATTCGATACTGCATAAAACCAGCTGCTCGGTCTGGAAGGGATTCAATACTTCATCAGTTCTAACGTCGGATTTTGACTCGGCTTGTTTAACACTTTCATCATCTATCTCATCATCATTGATTTCGATGAGCGAGGCATAGCGCTCAGCATCAAATATCTTGAACATCAGGTTAAACCGTCGCAGCATTTCTACCAGCCATTGATGTACAAGGCTTTCAGGCACAACGATAAGCACCCGACGTGCCCGTTCCGTAACCAGTTGCTGATGCAGGATCATCCCCGCTTCGATGGTCTTACCCAGACCCACTTCATCTGCCAACAGAACTCGCGGGGCATAACGATTGGCAACGGTATGGGCGATATAAAGTTGATGAGGAATCAGACTAACCCGACCCCCAATCAATCCACGTAACGGGTTATAGGCGAGCTGGGTTTGTAATTTTCGGGTTTGGTAACGAAGCTCAAACCAGGTATCCCGGTCGATCTGGCCGTTGAACAGTCTTTCGCTTGGGCGATTTAACTGGATGAAATAACTTAACAGGCTTTCATCGAGCTGATGTATTTGCCCCGACTGATCGCGTCCGCTATAAGTAATCAGACCCTGGTGTTCGCTAACATCGGTGACTTCCAGGGCGATGTCTTCATGGGTAATGATATGATCGCCAACCACAAATCGAACCCGGGTTAGCGGCACCGACTCCTTGGAATAGACAAAGGTTTCGCCGGTTGCCAGGAATATTACGGTAACGGTTCGAAAATCCGTTTTTAATACACTGCCCAAGCCCATGTGCAGTTGGGCGTCATTAATCCATCGTTGACCGGGAACAAATTCCTGCATACAGACTTAAATTTGGCAATGAAATGAGGCACGGTATTGTAGGGAAAACCGCTTCACTGTCCAGTAAATCTACGGATAATTTTTAATCAGATAATAATATAACAAGCAAAAGGAAAAGTGATACTGGGGAACTGATCACAGTGGCGAAAATTAGTATTGTCAAGAACAGCAAGCACAAATACCGTGTCTCTGGAATATCTCCGGGACGGCATTGCCGACCCGGAGCGTAGTTTTAAGCAACTTTCAATATCTCCAGATGATCAAGACCGAGCGCCGTAAGGGTGCGTGACTGAACCGGCGCAGTTGCATCGTTTAAGGCATCCGCTCCGAAGCTCGAGCCGACTACGGTGCGTGGTGGGCGTTGACCTTTCGGGGTGTCAATCAGGTTTGAGATTGCTACGGCGATATCATGTGGGTTTGGTGCATCTTCAGACTCGAACATGGTCATAAACTGCTGGAACATTGCGTCGGGAATCTGTCCAATCTCACCATATTCAGTCACCCGTGCGGTGTCTGCGGGATGGTCGGCGCTTCCATACATTTGGGTCGGGTAGGCGCTTGGTTGCACCAAAGCGATATCAATGCCAAATTGAGACACTTCATAACGTAGACTATCGGTCAATGCCTCGACCGCAAATTTGCTCGCACCATATATCCCAAAAAAGGGGAAGGTGACACGACCGACGATGGATCCAATATTAATTATTAGACCATCGTTCTGATTTCTCAGGATGGGTAACACTGCACGCGTTACTCGATGCAAACCAATGATGTTAACGTCAAAAACTGCGGATACTTGTTTATCGGTAAATGCTTCCGACACGCCGGCACTCGCAACACCCGCGTTATTGATTAGAACATCAATTCCGCCGGCCTTTGCAACTACAGCGGCCACTGCTTTGTCGACGGAATGGGTGTCGGTAACATCGAGATCTAAAACGTCGATTCCATTTGTCTGCAATGCTTCGGCATGCTCGCGATTTTTCGTTTTCGGGTCTCGCATGGATGCGAACACCGTGTGACCAGCTTGTGCTAATGTTTCGGTGGTATCGCGGCCGAAACCGGTTGACGCACCAGTGATAAGGATAGTTTTTGACATGATTATCTCCAATTAATAAATGGGTTAGGAATTCACCGATAGTGCAACGGCATATTTACGCCGAATTAACGCTCTGAATGGCACGCTCAGTGCTAATGAAATTTTGTTCATTGTCCCCAAATGGCGACACTATTCGTGTAAGGAAATCTTGAATGACTATTGCAATCTCGGCATGATGTGTTTCAAGGGCAAAATGACCAGTATCAAAAAATTTAATTTCTGCATCTGGGAGGTCGCGTTTGAAGGCATCGGCTCCTGGGGGTAAAAAGAACGGGTCGTTCTTGCCCCATACCGCTAACAGCGGTGGACGGTGAGAGCGGAAATATTCTTGGAACTCTGGGTAGAGTGAGAGGTTATTCGCGTAATCTAAAAATAGGTCGAGCTGTATTTCAAAATTTCCGGGGCGAGCCATTAACGCATTATCTAACGTATAACCATCGGGTGCGACGCGTTCAGTATTAGCCACGCCGTGGGTATATTGCCACTGTGTAGTTTCGGGTGTAAGGATACTACGAAGGGCATCCCTGTTTTCGTTGGTTGGTGCTTCCCAATATTTTCGAATTGGACTCCAGGCATCGCTTAGTCCTTCTACATAGGCGTTTCCATTTTGGGAAATTATCGCTGTAACCTTTTCCGGGTGGCGACACGCAAGACGCAGACCCACCGGTGCACCGTAATCGAAAAGATAAAGAGCATAGCTTTCCAGATCGAGTATCTGGGTGAAGGAGTCAATTACATCCGTTAGATTCTCAAAGGTGTAGGAAAACTCGGTTCGATCAGGAGCGTCCGTGAACCCAAAACCCATCATATCGGGGGCGATCACACGGTAGGTGTTCGCGAGTCTTGGGATCAAATCACGGAACATATGGCTCGAGCTTGGGAAACCGTGTAATAGCAATATCACTGGTGCGTTTTTAGGACCGGCTTCACGGTAAAAAACCTTCTGATTATTTACCTTCGCCGTATGAAATGTGGTCATGGTTGTCATTGTTGTCTCCTTTGATTCACTGGTTATTCAGTCAAATTGATTTGTAGGGGGTATAATCATCTATTCCGTAAACGTGAAAAACAGTTTTTTTGTCAAAAGATTTGTGCGTATAATTCATAAATGAGTGAGATTTCGAATATACAGGTGTTTGTCCGTGTTGTTGAAGACGGCAGCTTTTCCGCGACTGCGCGGTTCCTTAGGATCACGCCCTCCTCGGTTTCCCGCCAGATTTCCCAACTGGAAAACGAACTCGGAGCACGCCTGTTCCATAGAACCACGCGAAAGCAGAGTCTCACCGAGGCGGGTGAGATTTATTTCCAACATTCTCGTCGGATCGTCACAGATTTTGATGCGGCACGACTGGCGGTAAATCAGCTCACAAACACACCTTCGGGCAGTCTGCACATCACCGTCGAAGCAGATTTTGCACAAGCTTTTATCGCACCGGTCCTCTCAGATTTTCTCGATCACTACCCAGATATTCAGGTTCGTCTGTCAATGAGTGCGGGACTATTGGATCTGGTAGACAGTGGTATCGATTTGGCAATTCGCTTTGGCCATCTAGACGACTCCAGCCTGATTGCCCGAAAGATTGCTGCAAGTCATTCGCGGGTTTGTGCCAGCCCTAAATATCTAGAGTTGCACGGGACCCCTACCCATCCTGGAGAGCTTGCAACATATAGTTGTCTCTCCTTTCGCACGGCGCTGGGAAAAAACTATTGGAAGTTCAACACTCCAGAGGGCGAACTAGATGTGCCCATATCTGGCCGAATTAGTGCGAATAGTGTCGCATTCCTTCGCAAGGCTGCGTTGGGCGGGTTGGGGATCATCATGATTCCAACCTGGATGATTCATGATGATCTCAAACACGGACACCTCATCCCCTTGCTTGAAGACTTCCCATTGATACCACCAAGTACACCCGTCAATGCGGTGTTTGCACATAACCGCCACCTCGCGCCAAAGGTACGCGTTTTTGTCGATTTTCTGGCAGAGCAGATGAATAAACTTTAGGGTACTTCTATTAATTTGAATTTTTATTCGAGTTCCAGGCGGATTGATTTTGAGAACCGCAATTTACATAAGTAAATGAGGATCGTAGAAATTGATCCAACACCGAAATCGGATTAAAAGGCAATGAATGGAGGTGCCCGTTAGAGTGGGGACAGTTTACAAAGTTATAGCTTAAGTAAACTGCCCCCCGGAATTTCAGCGCGCTGGGACTACATCTTGTGCCAGTGACACTGGTTTGATTAATCGAACGAAGATCATGAAATGTGTCACTAAAAGTAGTGGCACCAACATGGTTGGGATATACCAGGCTGAACCTAAGAGCGGTGCTACTTCCAGATGCCGTAATGCATTGAGAAGGTCAATCGTACCGACAATGTTAAACAGCCATACCCATGCTACTGCCCCTGTTAGTCGGGCATTAAGTGCGTAGAGTGCTATCAGAGCCAGAACGCCTGCCAACAGATCTCCATAAGCCGCTGCAAAAGCGAAATTCTCGGGAAGGGGTTGCATTACAACACCGGGCACGAGAAAGACCATTCCAAGGTGGCGAAATGCATGGGGTAATGTGAGCCAAAATAACGCCCTGGATTGGGACTGGCTTGCCAGCCACGGCGCTAACACCCACTTGGCCAATAGTCCAAATACCAAAATACTAAAAACAAACTGCAAACCAAATATTGACTGAATACTCATAATTTATATCCTCTAAGGTTAATCCAGACTATTAAGTCTGATATAGTTAAAAAAAATCAAACTAATACTTGAAGTGCGATCTCCAGATGTTGTTTGATTTGTCGGCTCGAACATCCGCTAGCCGCCAGGACAAGCGCAGTTCGAAATTCTGTAACAAGGTATTTTGACAATTGATTAATATTCAAATTCGTCAACAACTCTCCACGGTCTATGGCGCGATCAAGACATAATCGCATTGCGCTAGCGGTTTCACTAAAAAATTCTTTTACGATATTACTTATTTCGGCATCTCTCATACCGAGTTCGATTCCCGTATTGGCCATAAGACAACCGTATTGAGAATTCTTTTGGGTCAATATCCGTGGCAATGCATCGAAAAATTCAATTACATCAGGCAGTGATGCGTCTGGTTTACGAATAGGTCGTTGAATGTCTTTATGGCGGTCAGACCCATATTGGGATAATACTTTTATAAACAATTCACGTTTGGTGCCGAATGTACCGTAGATACCATATTTGGCCACACCCGATTGCTTGACGATTTCATCCACTGAAGTATCGTAGTAACCTTTCTCCCAAAACAGGAAAATAGCTATTTGTAAGGCTTCTTTTGGATCAAATTCTCGGTGTCTTGGCATAATTTCACACTATTTCGTCTGGAATTGATAGCAGACTATACCGTCTGTAATAAAAAGTCAAGGGCGAATCAAATTATTTGAAAATAACTTGGCAAATTTGGATTAGATATCCAACACCAAATGCTCACTCAAGCCACGTGAAATACAGGGACACATTAGCTGATCATCCTCCCGATCCGAAGAGGACAAGGCTGAATCCCGGTGATCCGGCTCGCCTTCCAACACTTTTACCGCGCAGGTCCTGCAATTGCCAGCACGACAACTGAATGGCGCATCGACACCGGCTTCAAGCATGGCATCGAGAATTGTCTGCTGTGCTTCAACGCGAAGCTTCAACCCGGAACGCCGCAATTCGACGTCGATCGGTTGTGAATCTGGGTCAATTGTTGCTGCGAATCGTTCGAATCTGATTTGCTCTGTACCAATATTCAATTCTTCGGCCATCATTGTGACCGAGTCGATCAATCGCTCTGGTCCACAAACATAGAAGACGGCATCATCGGGTGCAGCGGATAAGATCTGCTCGATGTCCATATGTTGGTCAGTATCAGAATGGCAGAGGGTTAAATTGTTGCCGAATTCTTGTAGTAATTGCTGCCGAAATACCATTTCTTCGCTACTACGGCCGGCGTAGTGAATGTGGAACTCGTTTCCACGAGCCCTCAATGCATAGGCCATTGATTTGATCGGCGTGATTCCTATGCCCCCCGCAATTAAAATCGCGGGTCGATTGTCGTTATGTAGTTGAAAATGGTTTTGCGGCAACTCACAATGCAAACTCAAATTAATATCAAAACTTTTGTGCACGGCAGCTGACCCTCCCGTGCCGGCATGTTCGCGCAGCACTGCGATCTCGTAAATATCCCGTTGGCCTGGATTTGAACAGATTGAGTAATGGCGAATTTCGGTACTTCCATCCGCCAGGGAAACCGGAATTCGAAGGTGGGACCCGGCCTCGACTTCTGGTAACACGGCACCTGCCTGATCACGGAGTTCATAAGCCCTGATACGCGGTGTCAGTTGACGAATGCCCGATATGACTAATGGCAACGGACCGTCACCGAGCACATTTAATCTCGGCATAACAATATTGGCGTCGCTTTCTTTTAAAGTTTTGCTCTCTTGAATTATTGGTTCAATGAGTTCATCGATTTGCGCTTCTGTGTAGCGCGGAGTAATGTGTTGCGGGCAGTTCCAGTCGAACGCCTCAATTTCTATTAGATAACCACGCTCAACTTCAGCGCGGTAGTCATCCTCTTCTAATTTTGCCAACAACTCCGGCTCATCTAGGCTAACTAATCTGGTCCGGCCCAGTAGCTTGAGTCGTGTCCGATTCGGATAGTCCATAAAAAATAATGAAACACGGTTGTCTTTTCTCAAGTTACCAGCGCTTACGTACTGGCGATTGCCACTAAAATCTGCAAAGCCGATAGTGCGCTGGTCAATGATATTCATAAATCCGATCGGTCCACCACGATGCTGAACATAGGGCCAACCGGTTTCACTCACGCTAGCCATGTAGAAGCTGTCGCGCGCAGAAATAAATTCTATTTCTCTATCACTAAGAATGAAGTTAGTGTCCTCACCTTGCTCCATACTGACGTAGCCGGCTCGGCTTCCTAATGCCTGCTGTACTTCCCGGACCGACTCGGTAAAGGCTATCTCCGCAAATTTGTGGCCCATGGTGATATTCCTGATTCGCTGTTGAATCGTAGATAGGGTTTCTAAATTTGATCCTAAAAAATACCGGCGGCATCAACCGCCGGCATTTCTAATTATCCTTAGGATGCGAGTTTGAGTTCGACCTTTGGGAAATCGATCTCTACCCTACTAGCTTTGCCAATAATGTTGGCCAGGATATTTAGTCCGACATGGGTAATGATTTCGACGATGTCTGACTCGCTGTAGCCAGCGTTTCGGACTTCAAGGATTTCCTTGGTGGTTACCTCTCCATTGTGTTCGGCGAGTGCCTTTGCGAATTTAACTGCCACGACGGCTTTACTGTCTTGGCTGCTGCCCGCCCGATTTGCTTCGATTTCACCCATGCTCAATCCTGCTTTACGACCGAGAGCAGTATGTGCGGATACACAATATTCGCACGAATTCTGCTGGGCCAGAGCGAGGGCAATTCGCTCGCGGGTTTCTTCATCAAGACTGCCTTCCCTTGAGATCTCCTGCAGACCTAAAAATGATCTCAGGGCAACCGGCGAGTTCGCCAAGACCTTCAAAAAATTTGGAACCATACCCATTTTTGATTGAACGGCATCGAGCAGTGCCATTTGTTCGGCATCTGCGTTTTGGTGATCAATAATGTTAATTCGACTCAAAATATTTCTCCTATTTAAGTTAAGTAAAATGATTTGCAACGGTTAGTTCGCTGCAAGGAACAGCACTTTAGTTAATTTCACTTGAAATAAGAATCCCTATAACTGATAATATATTATTCCATTAAATGGAATAATATTTGAATCACTTTCGTGAATTGACTGTCTTTGTTGCTGTCGCTGAGAATCAGGGGTTCGCTACCGCTGCACGGCGTCTGGGGATGTCACCCCCCGCTGTGACCCGTGCTGTTGCAACGCTGGAGGATCGGCTCGGGGTTAAGCTTCTGAATCGCACAACACGATTCGTGCGAACTACAGATGCCGGCCAACGTTATTTGGAGGATGCCCAGCGTATTCTCGCAGAATTGGATACGGCGGATGAAACTGCTGCAGGCGTTAATGCAGAACCCCGGGGCCATTTGACGATCACTGCACCTGCACTATTTGGTCGAATGTTTGTACTCCCCGGAATTATCGACTATCTGGAACGCTATCCGGATACAGCGATTTCTGCTTTATTCCTGGATCGGATAGTAAATTTACTTGAGGAAGGTTTGGATATTGGCGTACGTATTGGTGAGTTACCTGACTCCAGTATGCGGGCATTGCGAGTAGGATCGGTTCGTCTAGTACTTTGCGCTTCAACCAAATATTTGGAACGGAACGGAATTCCTAAATCCCCAAAAGATTTGCTCGATCATTCAATGATTGCGTCAAGCGCTGGTTCAAATACTTTCGATTGGCGATTCGAATCGTCGAGTGGTAATAAATCCGTACGAATACAACCAAGGCTGACCGTAACGAATAACGATGCAGCGATTGAAGCTGCACGGCAGGATTTTGGAATTACCAGACTGCTGTCCTATCAGGTTGGGCCACAGCTCGCCAGTGGTGAACTGAAACTAATTTTAGAAAAGTTCGAGCCCGTACCGCAACCAATCCATATCGTCCACCGTGAAGGTCGCTACGCTTCCGCCAAGGTTCGCGCATTCATCGACTTAATTGCCGAACGACTACGCGCCGAAAATACACTGAACTAATTTGGGCGCGGACATGTACAATCCGGTATTTTTAATGGCCCTTGTCGTATCCATATTAATCGGGATTCAATAGAAATACCATACAACCCGTTTTCGACCATCGTGATTTTGTGATGATATATACAGAACTCAAACTAATTTCGAGTTAATTTATACCCATCTGAAATTGAAAGAATACAGGGGCCAATTTAACCCTAGTATCTATTCGTTATTACTTTGGATATGCTATGAAGTAGTAATCTAATTCATACTGAGCTACAAATTGTTCTCTGGTAAAAGGTAGTTTTTGATCTAACCATCTATCCATCGTGGCAATAGACATACCTAATCTTTTATCGATAAGTTCGAATATCATTTCAGGTGATACATTGTAGTATCCGGTTGATCTGGAACCTGCCTCAAAGACCAAAATTGGTCGGGCGTGTTTGATCAATCTAAGGCCACCCAGTATTGCGTGATATTCACCGCCTTCAATATCAAGCTTGATAAATGAAATTGGTTTTGTTTCTGGCAGTATTGAATCAAGTTTCTCTACCTTAACTTCAATCAGTTCAATATCCGGATTGGGAATGTCATACGCCCGCATTTGGAGCCCACTATAACCACTATCATTTTTAACGTGGAAAAAGTCTGAAGGGCCTGAGTAATCAGCCAATGCATAGTTGTACACCTCGACACCGAGATAATTTGTTTGAAGATGATTAGCCAGATACGGTATCGGTTCAAAGGCAATATGGTTTCCATTTGGGGAAATAGAGATCATCTCTTTAAGCACCGCACCCACATTTGCACCGATATCGATGCACGTGGAATCTCGCTGCAAAATTTTTTGCATAACTTCGACAATTTGCGCTTCATATTGTTTAACTCTGTCCATGAAAATAAGCTATCAGTTCAAGAATAGATTTACAAGCAACTCCATCCCCAGGACTCCAACAATTATAGGTTCACCTGCGGAGTCTTTTAAAAGTTCATTGCAGCTGTTTGAAATTAATATAGCCGCTATTGCGTCCTTTCGAATGTTGCAGGCAAAATAGGTTGTTAAAATAATCATTAATTTCTATTCACATATCTCAAGATTCATCTAATTTAAAAATGGTAAAGCAACACCCTGCAAACCCGAGTCAGCTTTCTACCCGCCCTGAGGGAAAACTGAATCTAAATCACACTGTTTCTTTTAAAGAACATCGTTCAGGCTGGGGGTACTGCATGTCGTCAATTGCTGAATTACATCACGACAATGGTGTCTATCTCGATGATTTTATAGAAAAGAGTTTTTCGTGGGATTTAGATCTGAATCTCACCACTGGTCACCTACCCTATACGCAACCCTGGGTTGGAATATTACACAACCCGCCAGCCATGCCATCCTGGTACTTTTATCAGGACTCCCCTCAAATCATATTGGAAAAACCGGCGTTTCAGAAAAGCCTGCAGTTTTGTCGAGGACTTTATGTTCTGTCCGAATACCATCAAAAGTGGTTAAGTCCGCGAGTTAACGTTCCAGTAGAAGTGCTTACTCATCCCACTGAAACGCCCGAGGAGCTGTTTACACTCGAGAAATTCAATAAGAACGCAAATAAAGCAATCATAAACGTAGGCATTTGGTTGCGAAGCCTGGTTAACTTTTCCCAACTTAAAATCAGCGGTTATAGCAAAATATGGCTTGTAACTAATAAAGATACTCAACGACACTACGATATGGAATGCCTGCATCTCGGTCTGAGCACGCAGCAATCAGAGATGCATGACGTCGAAAAAATTCCCTGGGTGGAAAACAGTCGCTATGACAGCTTGCTCAGCGAAAATCTCGTCTTTGTGTACCTTTACGACTCCAGCGCGAATAACGTCGTCATCGAATGCATTGTTAGGAATACCCCAATATTGATTAATCCTCTGCCCGCAGTTATAGAATATTTGGGAGCAGACTATCCTTTTTATTACTCAACATTCCAGGAAGCACGTTCGAAGGCCGAAGATATTTCTCAGATTGTTGCGGCCTATGAGTATCTTAAAGCCCTGGATAAAATCCGGTTCTCAGGCCCACGGTTTTTGGCTACCTTGCGAAACTCAAAAATATACCAGGCACTACCTGTTGCAGAAGACAATTTTGGATATTTAGTCAGAAATGACAAAGTAAACAAATTTGCGACAGGTGGCTCTCTGGATTGTTGGATGCGTTATGTACGGGAACAACTCGAAGCGGACGCGGCTGACAAGTCCGGGATGGATCAGGGTCTGGGATCTCTTGAACATCGAGTTTTATCCCTGATGGAAAGGGATATCACTAGAGACAAAATGAATATTTAGCAACTGGTTACTGTGACAAATAACGCTTCTATTTCCCGATCAGCTCCGAGGGTGGCTTTATTAACTGTTCGCGGTCAATCTGATGAATTGGAAGGTGAGTGTCTGATTAGTGGCCTGAATCATGGGTTAACAGAAAAGGGGTTGTTAGTTGAAGAAATCAGTTTACCGAATAATGAAGAATCTTTCGAAGAGATACTTAGAACCTATCTTTGCTTTTATGATGTTGATCTAAGTGCGTATGACGGCGTGATTTCAACCGGGTCTCCTGGTTACGTCGTACGCCATCGAAATCACGTCAGTTATTTGCCCCATACCATTCCACAATTTCCAGATTGGCATGATGACGACAATACTTCAAAGGATCAGCTTATGCAGCAAAAGATAATTCGGAATGTAGATATTGCCGCACTTTCCCGCCCTGGAATTAAGGGTTTGTTTTGCGTTAGCAACGAGATTCAGTCCTGTTTAAAAAAATACATTAATGTTGACAGCACAGTGTTATGTCACCCATCGACCTTGGTCGAAAACAAACCAGAGGATAACGTTTGTCGTACTTTGGTCGCATCACTGGGGTTTAAGCATTGTAATTTTGGATCGTGATTAAAGTATGTGTTCTGGGAATAGAGCCTATTGAACCTGCTTTTGGCGGAAGCCGATTAAGGCTAAAAGGTTTGTATAGCAACCTTGGAAATAACTTCGATGTTACTTATGTCGGTGCGTTTCATTGGAGGGGACAGACAAATAGAGAAATTCAGCATCAGGAAAATTTTAGAGAAATCACAATTTCGTTTAGTGACATACACTTCGAAGCACTGAATTCTCTACATGAGAGTTCTCCAGGCCCATCATTAATTGATGAATCTTTTCCCAGGCTGGGATATCAATCCACCGATTTGTGCATTACCGCAATTCGAACGCTTCAACAATCCGATGTTGTAATTTTCTCCCATCCATGGATGTATGCGGTCGCAAAACATGCCGTCAATATCTCCCATCAGTTGTTGGTTTATGATGCGCATAACATAGAAGGGAAACTCAGAAAAATGCTTTTAGGCGAAAGCGCTATCGATGCGGAGCTTCTTCAAGAAGTAGAAAGTGTCGAAAGGGAACTTTGTGCCGCAGCGGACTTAATTCTTGCGTGTTCCAATGAAGATATGGCCGGGTTCGTCGATATGTATGATGTTGAGCCGGAAAAAATTAACCTTTGCCCAAATGGCGCATTCATAAACGAGATTTCAACGATCTCGCGCACGTCCAGGACAGCAGACTTCTACGGGTCTTTCCCGGATAGCCCCATGACAGCACTATTTATTGGGGGTCAATATATTCCAAATATTGAAGCCGTTGAATTTATTTGCAGGGAAATAGCGCCAGAATGTCCGCATATAACCTTCGGGCTTTTGGGCGATTCGGGTCCCGCGTTTATTCGTAAAAATCCTTCTGAGAAACTCCCTTTCAATGTAAATGTCATTGGTGGGGTTGATGACGGACAAAAACTTCATTGGTTGCATGCTTCGGATATTGCTATCAACCCAATGTTTTCAGGGTCCGGGACCAATATAAAAATGTTTGATTACCTTTCTGCAGGCTTGCCTGTGGTTTCATCGGCGGTAGGTGCCCGAGGTATACAGAATGATGGGGAATTTATCATATCTGACATAGAGAACTTCATCGATTCTGTAAAGAGTTTAGCGGCAGATGCAAATTATCGAGAAGTTTTGTCACGGCGCGGGCGTACATTAGTGGAAAAACATTATGACTGGGGGAACATATCCGAAGGACTGGGCGTCCTCCTTAGCAAGTCATGTAAGCCAGCTCAAAAAATGAACAACCCGGAAAATCCGGGGGAGTTGTTATTTTCGGTGACTATTCCCACATTGAATAGACATGAAAAACTGAGAAGATTGCTGGATCTGCTAACAAATCAACATGAAAAAAACTTCGAAGTGATTATTGTTGACCAAAGCGAAGTGCCCTTCACCAACCCGAACATTGGACTCGATATAACCTTAATTCATACTACGATCAAAGGCGCATGTCGAGCTAGAAATTTGGCAGCAGAAGCTTCTCGTGGCAAATTTATAGTGTTTATTGATGATGATTGTGAGCCCGGAGAACAATGGTTATTGGAAGCTGGGAAGGTGCTACAAACGATGGATGTGGTTGGGCTGGAAGGAAGAATTTTTTCCGATCGTACCAACGATCCTGATTGGAGAAGCGTCCATAATTATGGGTCGGAATCAATAGGCTATATGACTGGCAACATGTTCGTTCGTGCCAAGGATTTTCATTCGATAAATGGTTTTGATGTTCGGTTTGATGAGGTTAACTTTCGATACGATACCGATTTTGGATGGCGACTTAAACAACGTGGAGATATTCCTTTTTCCGAGCATGCATTCGTTTACCATCCGCCCTGGTCTCGTAAAATCTGGCGAGAATCGGAAGCGGAAAAAAATAAGATGTTTGCTGGTGATGCCTTACTAATGGAGAAACATCCTGGTTACTATCAGCAACTTTTCTTAAAGGAAAGGCATTGGCATAAAACGTCATTTTGGCCGCCCTTTGTAAATGGACTGAAGAAGCGATCCATGGAATTACCGGATTATGCAAAAAGAAAATACCTGTCTAGCACACTATCGAGTGAATATTTAGGTGTTGTCCCGCAAGAATCATCTAATAAGGTATTTGCATATGTATTTTATGCAACATCTGACAGCTACGGATTGGCTGTTATTGTTGCCTGTTTAAGGTTAATGCAATTTAGTCGGCGAGGAGATGTTGATTTTTTAGTTTTGTTGCACGATGTTTCGTCAGAAATAATAAAAACAATGGAAAAAATTGGAATGAAAATCGTGATTTGTGCACCGTTAAACAAGGTGTATGAAGAATGGTATCAGGGATGTTTGACTAAATTACGCGCTTTTCAACTCGGCCAGTATCGCCGGGTAATCTATTTGGATGCTGATACTCTTCCTTTAAAGGATTTGGATCATCTATTCGATTTGCCCAATGAAGTCGATATAGCAGCACCCAACGCATATTGGTTGGATGGCCCTTGGGTAACTTCTTTTCTTATGGTAATCAAACCATCGCAGAAATTATGGTCGAGAGTGGAAAATCACTTCCAGGCGGCTTATGAAAATAAATATTACGATATGGACATCATCAACCACGAGTTCAGTGCAGAGATTCTGGTTATGGAGGATATTTATGGATGTCTAAATTCAGAATGGGCAGATACAAATAAGGAGTACCACTTTGGCGATCCGGAAGCAAGTATTTTAAAAATTCCAATCGTACATTTTTCTGCCGTAGGAAAGCCTTGGTATTTTAATATTGAAGAAATTCGGGAGGCACTACCTAATGCACATCCAATATTTTTTAACATTTGGAGAGTATGGAGAAGAGAATATATAAACTTAGAAAAAAATATTTCTAGAGGATTGTGATGCTTAGTTGCTTGTCGTTCCTAAAAACTCATCTAAAAGAATCATTACCCTGCCAGTCGCGTATATTCATTATAAAGTCCGCCAACAGGTGTTGACAAGTTAACTGAATTTTGAGAAAAAAGTGGCGAGTTAGATGTCATCTTTATCGCTAATCTCGGCCGCTGCGGGTGTTAATCGCTGTTATTCTAGTTTAACAAAGCTCATTATGTTGCCTTGACCCAAGTACAGGAGTTAACTTGTCAATACCCAACCAGGAGATGGGTGGCCCGCGGGAAAACCAACAACAGTCAAAGCTCGACCTGCATTCTGAGGGTCATAGAAATGATTAAAAAACCGAAGGGTGCCTAATTCTGGATCGGAAGAAATTGGATCTTCATTATCTTCCAGATCTGTACCTGTTCTCAATAACTGACTAATTGTATTTAGTTCGTTTTTTGAATTGAGGAAAAAATTGATGCTTACATTGTCGTCATTGTCAACTTCCTTCTCGTCATCACTTGTAATCGAGACTTCTGGGAGCCCCAACTTTGAAAGAGTTGAACCAACTTCCAATTTTTGTAAATATTACATATCTTGTGGGACAGTTTATCCTATTATGAAATTAGTCATAGGAGACTGTCATGAACAAAGAAGATTTACGAGAGATTCGACGTAGAAAACGCGTTTTAGAACATGCAAAAGAAACAGGTTGTGTCATTAAGACCTGTCGGTACTTCGGGATACCAAAATCCTCATTTTATCGGTGGCGAGCCCTATATAAATCCGGTGGCGATTCTGAATTAGCCAACAAGAAACGTATTCCCAAAAGCCATCCTAAGGCAACACCACCACAGGTAATTGAAAAGATTCTCCACTTAAGGCGTGTCTATCACCTGGGGCCGAACCGAATCGTTTGGTATCTGCAGCGTTATCATGACATCCGTATTTGTGACGCCACAGTCTATCGCGTTCTCAAGCGTAATGGATTGAATCGGCTTCCTGGAAAAGTGGGTCGAAGAGCGGTCCATACGAAGCGTTATGAAAAGCAGGTGCCCGGCCACCACATCCAGGTAGACGTTAAGTTTCTTCGCTTTATTGATGAAAATGGGAAGAAGATAAAGCGCTATCAATATACCGCTATTGATGATGCAACACGGGTTCGTGCATTAAAAATTTGCTCACGCCACAACCAAAAAAATGCGATACGTTTTATCGATCATATTATCAAGAAATTCCCTTTTCGTATTCATACGGTTCGTACCGATAGAGGACATGAATTTCAGGCTCTGTTCCACTGGCACGTCGAAGACCAGGGGATTCGACATGTTTATATCAAACCCCGTTCACCACAGCTTAATGGCAAGGTAGAACGATCTCATCGATCGGATCAACAAGAATTTTATCAACTGCTTCCTATGTAGACGATCAGGATTTGAATAAAAAACTAGCCGAATGGGAGAACTTTTATAACTTCTTTAGACCGCATGGTGCGCATCAGGGAAATGCCCCCTACGAGGCGCTCAGAAGTAAGCTAATATACCCCTCTCAAACTGTCCCGACTGATTAACTATATTATATCCGATCAATGATACTTTCACTCCATTGTGATGGACTATGTGCCCATTTAAGTACTTGGTCAGTCTATTTCGGTTCGTTTCAGGCTATTTTAGGTAACTAATGTTGATGCTTTGAAATGTTTCCAATTTCTGGCTTGGGCTTTATACTTCCGATCCTTTCAGTTTTAATGAACATCACAAATTTTCTTTATAAGCGCCTTTCTCACTCCATAAGATTTGGTAACCCTGTAATTAGATATGAGTCGAAATTATATTTTTCTTAGCGCAGTATTCGCTTTGATTGTGGCTACCGCGGTTTACAGATTCCAAGGCGATTCTGGTCATCCGGAGTTAAAAAAATTTCATGTTGTCGGTCATGGTTACGGCTCTCATCACAAAACCAATAAAGGTTTGGATGATAATCTTCTAAAATTTATTGGTGAGTATTCGCCTGCTGTTTCCAACCCTTTATTTTTTGCAGGGGATTTTATTCGGGAATGCACAGCAGAGAATTGGGATATATTGATTGATCAATTCACTAAATTAAAGATTAACCCGTTTTTGGTCAGAGGCTCACATGAACGCACCAAAGTGTGTATTTCAAATCTCAAACAACGCCATGATTCGCTTAACTATTCTGTGGAATACGATAATGCTTTGGTGCTTGTTGTTGATTCAAGGAATCGTCTACGCGTATTTTCTGATGAAAAGTTAAGTTTCATAAATAACAGTATTGCAAAATCTAAACATGAAAATATTTTTATAATTACCCACTTTTTAGTTTGGTTGAGTAATATTGATCGGTACGGGGATTTTAAAGCCAATATGGGATCACGATATAACATGGTCAAAAAAAGTAACTATTGGAGTAAATTACACCCGATTTTGATGGAGAGCAGTGATAAAAGAGTATATTTTATTGCTGGGGATATGGGTGGAAGGCCCGACTCTGAACCTGCACATTTTGATCAAGTAGATAATATAACTTTTGTTGGATCTGGATTGGGAGAGATTGAATTAAATGCTGTTCTGGAAGTTTCGATTGAAGGGAAAAATGTAATTCTAAATCTAGTATCGATTGAACCACCACACCGTAAAACATCTATAATTGATTTTAGATGGCCAGAATAGTCGTAGCAATTTTACATTAATCAACTAGGCAGACTGTTAACAGCATTGACCAAATACTTGGAATGTCTGGTGAAACGATAAGGAATGGATTCTGCAAAACTCCTGCCGGTGCGCTCATTCTCCAAGAGGTATTTTACTTCAATAATTGCAATATCCGGAACTACCGATGGCATATTGAAATTGGGGGCCATTTTAGTCCATTGTTCATATGCTCTGTGTGCCGTATCAACCGTGACCCTAAATGAACCACATCGTGATTCGTAGTAAGAGCGTACATATTTGTTGGCAACGACTGCATATAAATTGTCTTTTAGGCTGAAAGCAATTTCATCAGGTAATAACATTAACTTTTCTGCTACGATATTTTTCCAGCTAAATCCATTATTGAGATTGCAATTCCCAACTTTATAAGTTCGTTTGGAACTTACGCTGTTATGTTTAGATTTTATTTCAAAGCTTAAAGGTCCGTTACTCGAACTGGACCCATACCATCGTAGACGATATTTTTTTCTTTCGCTAATCCCGCTTAAGTTGTCGAACAACGAATCAAATCTTACCGTGTCTAAATAAACATTGTTGACAATTCTGTCCGGATATTTTTGCATTAAGTTTGCAGGGTGATTTTTTATCCAGAAATTAATTTTATATGCTTCATGGACGGGTGCTGCATATTTCAGCTCGACGCGTTTAACGATTTCTACAGCATTATCTGCCATAAATCAGAGTCCGGGATTTTTTGGTAATTCCACAAAATTGGCAGTGACGCTTTCGTATTCCAATTTAATTTTTTCAACAAAAATTCCAAGTGTGTCGGGATCATTGGCTTCCAAACGATAGACCATCTGATGTATATCATTGTTGTACCCATAACGTAGTAGCTCTGCATTATCGAAATAGTGACTAATTAACGAGTTGCATTTTTCTGTCGGAGATTGAGCATGGTCCATGATATCGATATTTAGATAAATTTCTTTTGCTCTGCTCGATTTCAAATATATTTTGAATATTGTAATTACTAACAATATCATCGCTACACTGATTATTGTCGTTATGACTTGACCTGCGCCAAGTCCCAGGCCAATGGCAATTGAGAGAAAAAGATAACCAAGTTCCTCCGGCTCTTTGATTGGTGTACGAAATCTGACGATTGATAACGCACCAACCAAGCCCAATGATAATGCTAGCGAAGACTTAACTACCGAAATCACTAATACTGTGGTCAAACAGACAATAGGAATGACAATACGTAACTCGCGTCTGTTTGAAACTGTATCGCCATATTTTGCGAAATGAAACTGGACAATCGCGGCGAGAATTGCCGCAATAAGTAGCTGAAATGCAATTTCCTCTGGGTGTACGGCACCCGTAAAAATGTTCTTGTCTATAATTAAATCACCCATTTTAAATTACTCTAATTGATCCAAGTTATGCTTGAATAGTTGTCTTTGTTCGAAATCATTTTAACGGTGTCGTTCCAGATTGCGTTTTCAATTATCAATTCGCCGCCGTCAAATTCCGACTTCTTCTTGTAGGCCGAAAACCCAATTTCTAGATCTGAAAACTGGACATTTTTTGCCGTAATAACAGATTCATCTTTGACAGCAATCCCTGTAGATGCGTTTTTGATAATTGCATTCGATACTGTAGTATAAGACCGTTCACCAAAACTGATTCCTTTATCACCTGCGCCGACTATATTGATACCGTCAATCGTTAATTCGGAACCAGATAGGTCCAACCCGTCATTTCCAGATTGATTAATATTTAGATTATGTATTTTTCCGTTGACAAAGTCTAAATCAATACCATCGTATAAGCTATTTTTTATGGTCACATTATCGATGAGAATCTGGCTTCTAACAACATTTAGATTATCATCGCCGGAATTGTTTGATAAAAATTCTGAATTGGTAATTTCTACATCAGATTCATAGAATGTCACTGCGCCACTAGTCAACCTACCTGGTTTGTCTTGTATGCCCAGGTTCTCAAACGTCGTATTCTGAATAACAGAAGTGGAACTCGCCTGGATCACAATAAACCCGAATGAATTCTGACTACCAATTATTTTTATTTTTTTATCGTCTTTACCGATAAATTTTACGGCGCTGTAAGATGTGAATGAGACGTTGTCACCAAGCCTCAGGATTACATTACCAGCGCAGGTAAAATTAAAGTTTTTTGGGATAACTACGGAACGTTCAATATTTGTTGTGCCTTCCCTGCAATTAATTAATTTGGCGTTCTCATCAACATCAAAATAATCAGTTAGTGACTCAACATCTTCGGGCGCATTCGATTCTCGATCAACGAGAGGAATCCAATTGCGAATAGGAATACTAAGTTCTTTATTCACACCGCGTACTGAATAGTGGAATCTCAACTCTTCGTCTTTAACAGGATTATCTATATCGAAACGAATCGTACGAACAGCAGGAGAATTTCCGTCAAATATTTCAATCGGTATACGTGTCGCAAGTTTCGAAATCATATTTCCATTTTGATCTGTAATAAACAGGGGGATAACCTCGAAATAATGCCGTGAATATATTGTCAAATCGATATAGTTTTCAGTTTTTGAATGTAAATAAGATACGATACGACTTTCCCCTTTAATAAAACTTTGAATAATTGTGGCATTGCGTTTCATCAGCCCCCATGGCGAACTATATTTAGGTACATCTCTTCGAATTATGTGAATGTATTCGTCCAAATTCGCCTGGAATTTTTCGAAGGTTTCTTCTAAAAAAGGTTTGCTTGTATAGTGCTCAAGATAACTGATGTACGTTTTAGTAAAAACCGGGTCTCGAAAAAGTATGGAGTTAAATTCCCGTTGGGTAGAATTCGTCCTGCCTCCGTACCACCAACCGATTTTATAAAAATTTTCGACTTGATCAATTTCTTTTCCGATAACTTCGAATTTCGATATGATTGTATTGTAGTAAAATACTATATCCTTCCAATCGAATTCGGAAGAATTAAACAATGCATATAGTGCGGCGACTTTTGCAATCGAAGTTATATCAAATGCTTCTGACACCGATATTCGACCTTCTTTGAACAGCTCCAATACACCTATGGCGTGATTATAACTATTCTTCAATTCAGTCTTAGATTTAAATTCTGCATTATTGGCCGGGCGGATAAAGCTTTCTTTGAAGATTTTCGAATTCGGTGTTCTTCCCGCCTGATTTAACAATTGAGAGTATCTGCTTGTGTCAAACTGAAGTAGTGGTCCTTCTCGCCTCTTGTTGTTTTCGACTAATTGTGTGTTAGCATTTTCCACAAATAGGTACACCCCCAGGCTTTCTCCATTAATTTTTATGACTACGAATTCCATCCGATGGTATATCAACCCTTCGTTTTTTAAAACATTGTGAAATAACGGCTCTACGGCAAATCTTCGCGATTTCGGTACCAGTAGTGAAAATTCTTTCAGTCCTTTTATAGTTTCTCCATCTTTTACTTTAATTTTAAGTGACCATTTGTCTTCAGTTCGATGGTCTGAATATGCGCCAGTAAGTCGAAGTTTTATTTTTACCTTTATATTTTCAAATTTAATCTTGCCTGGAACCCACTGGTTTTCGCCAGGAATTCTGGATTTTTGTTTCTCAGCTTCTAAACGATCACCGTCTAGTGTCAATAGATCGTCGAATTTAATGTCTAGTTCAAGAATATCGGGTGAAGTGTAAATTTTAGACAGAACAGAACGATTGTAATATTTTATGCTATCGAAATTATAAAAAGACAATGATGTAATAACGCACAATAACAATACGACAACTATTGAGACTAATCTCTTCTTAACCACAAGGCTAAGCGCAGATTTGCTATTGACTAAAGGGTTTATCCTCACTATTTTTTGCTCAATAATTGTTGTGGCTATATTATGTACTTAGAATTTCAATAAGTTAATTCGAGATCGGTGCGAAATATTTGTTTAAGTGTTTTTCCCGAACAGTGCAATAATCTACGCTATTGCTACAGTGACAGCGAGTTGGTGGTGAAAAAACATTTTGTAATTGTTGTCAATTTAATTATAAATTTTAAATGATAATTGTATTGTATTTATTGAACGGTTACATAGTCGGTTGGGAGATTGTTGCACCATGCAATAATTGCATAACGTATTCGATGAAGTTGAGACAAGTATGATGTAGAGACAGTGAAGTTGTTATGTTTGCATTCGGTAGATGTCCTGAACAAATTTTAGTAATAAAGATTCTAATACTGACAAGTTAACAAAATTCGGAAAAAAGTGACAAATTAGATACTATGAATTCCGTTTAAACTCAACTGTTGTGGGTTTTCACTACTTCAATTTCGATATATCATAGCTTATTATGTCATTGTGGCTCAAACCCATCAGCTAACCTGTCAATACCTTTTCGACAAGAGTCACGTTTCCATCTCTGTCGCCATTGACCACGTCGAATAGATGTAGGAATGTAGGAACCTTTAGGACACTTCGTGTAAATTGATTCTGTACCGCTGCATGAACAGTTAAGAAACGTTGCGCCTGAATCATCGACTTAAATTTTCTCATAACCCGTTCGCGCACGCGTGTTGGTTGATGGGATAGCTCCGCCCGATTATTGGCATACTGAGAAGTATCGTGAATCGCATCCGGGATCAGTTCTCGATGGGCTGCCCCATAACTTCTCAATTTATCTGTTACGATGTTTCTGGGCTCTCCTTGATGTCGATTGAGAAGGCGCCTGAAGAAGCGTTTTGCTGCCTTGCCATCCCTACATTTCTGAAGAAATATATCTACCACTTCGCCGTCCTGATCAACGGCTCGCCATAAGTATTGTTGTTTTCCTTGAATCTTTATAAAAACCTCATCAATGTAAAAAGTATCACCAAATCCTTGGTGTTTTCGTTTCAATTTCCGTGAATACTCATGTCCAAACTTGTAACACCACAAACGGATTGATTCGTAACTAACTATAATTCCTTTTTGTGCCAGTAAATCTTCGATATCTCGATGACTGAGATTGAATCTATAATACAGCCAGACCGCGTATTGAATAATATCGGGTGGGAATCGGTGGCGTTTGTATAAGTTGGTTGATGTATTCATCCATGAATTGTGCGTCAACAGGCGTTAATTTGACAGTACCTGAAAAAATGGTGGGGCGTGCGGGGTTCGAACCCACGACCACCTGATTAAAAGTCAGATGCTCTACCAACTGAGCTAACGCCCCATTTGGCTAACTATAGCAGTTCTATGATTAGCTCGGAAATTGGAGGCGGGATTATCCTTTTATGGCTAACCCCTGTCAAACATAATCTGGGTGTGTGGACAACTAATTGCAGGCTAAAAATAGTGAATCCAACCAAATTACATGTGTTTGGTCCAAAATTTATTGAATGGTACTTTCGATTCGTCGCAGACGGGTCTGGGCGGGCACGGTAACCTGGTGGCCAGGGAAGCGCGCCAGTATATCCTTGAACGTGTCAGCGGCATCTTCGTATGCGCCAATATCGTATTGGATATACCCAACTTTTAACAACGCTTCGGGGACTCTTTGACTGTTTGGATATCGGCTGACCACGGTTCTAAAACCCGTCAGGGCAAGTTCAAATTCTCGATTGACGTACCTTGCTTCAGACATCCAGTAATAGGCATCATCGGCTAACTGGCTAGTGGGCCAGTTGTCAGCGAATTGCTGAAACTGGGCAATTGAATCTTCATAGCGGCTTTTCTTCAATAAATCAAAGGCCTGGTCATAGGCTTCCTGTTCTGCCAGTGACACCGATGCTGATTCTGTGGTGGGTTGTATGGTGGAATTAATTGTGGAAGTCGTATCCTGGTTTGGATCAATGCTGTCGACGGTGGTCGAATTATTTGAATTGCTATCGATTACTACCACTTCCGTAGACAGCCCGCCATTATTTTCTGACTGATTATCTGACTGACCACTTTGGGTTGTGCTGCTATTAAATTCTGAATTCTCAACAACTTCCCCGGTTACCGGATCGATAACCGGGGGATTCAAAATTCGATCATTTCTTTCGATGCTGACTAATCTTCGATCCAGATCCTGAAATAAATCCTGTTGACGACGCTTGGCGTTTTCAGTTTCAAACTGAACTTCTTCAACAGCATTACGCAATTGTTTGAGCTCCTCTTTGATATCCGCCAATTCGGATAACAGTCTCAGGGTATCCTGATTCTGGGGTTCAGAGGGCTGAGCCACCTGAACAGTGGCGGGAATACGCGTAGAACCACAACCCGCAATAAGCATAGCGAGCATAGTCAAAAGGATTATTCGGACTTGTTTATTCATCTTTCTGAATCAAAATTTTTGCGTTTACACGCTATTAGTTTACGGCATCGCCCTGGTCTGAACTACCAGGTTAGCGTCAAAGTGTTAATAGAGTATTTCCACCCTTCGGTTTAAACTCCAGGCGCTGTCGTCGCTACCCAATGAAACTGGACGCTCTTCACCATATGAAATGGTCTGGATTCGAGCCGAGCTTACACCCAGTGCCTGCATCAGGTTTGCCACAGCCTTGCCCCGATCTTCTCCCAATGCCAGATTGTATTCACGGGTACCGCGTTCGTCTGCATGACCTTCGAGGATAATATTTACCCCGGTCGCGCCGCTCAGATATTGGGCATGGGCTTGAACCACAGCTTCGCTATCAGCGGTCAGGTTACTGCTGTCATAGTCAAAATAAATCACCCGACTATTTAACAGGTCACCTTCAAGTGAAGAACTACCACTTAGGCCGCTGCCGTCCAATCCGGAAGACCCCGCGGTACCGCCAACGGATTCAGCAGTGATGTCATCATCAACTGCTTTTCGTCCACCACAGGCAGAGATAGCGAAGCTGGCGACTAAAACTATTAAAAATGATCGAATATTAAACATAATAAATTCCTCTAGAGTTTGCGATTAAATGGAGACCAGGCTGGTTCTCGAACAGAGCCTTGCTGGAATTTGAGCGTTTGTTGTACCTGCCCATCGGCGGAAACCGTGGCCAGAACATTGCGACCTGCTTTTTGAGTTGCGTACATAATTACATCGCCATTGGGCGCGAATGTCGGCGATTCATCTTGCTGGGTTCGAGTCAGCTCACGAATTGAATGGTCTCGGGTCGAATAAATCCCGACCTTATAACCTTGACCCTGATTGGTGATCAGAACCAGCGAACGACCATCCGGTGAAAAAGAGGCTCCGGCATTGTAGCTGCCTTCAAATGTCAATCTGCGCGCAGCACCACCCTCCGCTGACATTTGATAAATTTGGGCGCCACCAGATCTGCCGGATGTGAACACGATGGAACGCCCATCTGGGGACCACGTGGGTTCGGTATCAATGGCAGTATGTCGGGTCAATCGAGTGAGTTTCGATGACGCCATATCAAACAGGTAAATTTCGGGATTGCCATCTTTTGACAAGGTTAATGCTAGTTTTCTGCCATCCGGTGACCAGGCCGGTGCACTGTTAATACCTTCGAATTCCGCGATCAGATTCCGTTGCCCGGTCCAGATATCCTGAACAAATATCATGGAACGCTTTTTTTCGAATGAAACATAGGCCAGACGGCTGCCATCCACAGACCAGGCTGGTGAGAGTATCGGCTGGGTAGATTCGAGGATGGTTTTGGCACCCCAACCATCCGAGTCCGCAACCTGAAGTAAATACTGTCGATTTGGTTCGTCTCCCTGAACGGTTACATAGGCAATCTTGGTGTCGAATGCCCCTGCTTTACCGGTCAGTTTTTCATAAATGATATCGCTAATCTGATGGGATACCTTGCGTAACTTATTCGCAGGAACGATAAATTTTTGACCCGCCAGCTGTTTTTCGCGAAATACGTCAATTAGTCTGAATCTGACTTCATACTGGTCGTTACCAATATTGATTACTTTTCCAACAACCAGGGCTTCGGCTTTAATCAGTCGCCAGTCTTTATATTGCACAGATACCAGGTCATGAGGCGAACTCAGGAAACTTGTACCTGGAATCGACTCGAATCGCCCGCTGAACCCCAGATCCGCATCAACAATTTCTGTGGGTTGCAATTCATTAGGACTGACACCTGCCATGGAAAATGGCACGATGGCGATTGGGATGCCGGCAACCTCCCCTTTATTTATTTCAATGGTCAACACTGCATGCCCAGGCTGGGGGAAACTGAAGAAACCTAGCCCAATCAATAGGGCAATCACCGGAGCACTGATCGAAGCAAGCTCAGTTAATAGGCACTGTTTGTTGAGGCTAAATTTCTTGCTAATAGTCATCAGGATTAAATTCAAGATCAAGTTCGTTTATAAATTTATAGTATTTCGGGTTCGCTGGAAACGGCAGCGGTGACGCCTTATTGACTGCAACCTCAGCTGATCGATCAAAAAACTGGTTACCGCTGCTTTTTACCACATTTGCTGATAATACATCACCGCCCTGTGACAATCTAACTCTTATGGTTGCTTGTAGCCCAACTATGCTGCTCGATGGTCGGATCCAGTTTCTTTCTATGGCGGCTCTGATACGATCTTTCAGTGAGTACATAGCATTCGCTGCTTCACTTGCGGTTTGCTCAGCTTCAAGCTGCTCTTTTAACGCCGCTTCACGTTTTCGTTTCTCATCAGCCGCTTTCTTTTTTTCAGCTTCTATTCGTTTCTTTTCTTCCTCTAATTTTTTCTTCTTCTCATCTTCTTTACGTTTCTTTTCTTCTTCCAGTTTCTTTTTCTTTTCCTCTTCAAGCTTTTTCTCTTCAGCAAGCTTGTTTTGAATTTTTAGCTCTTCCTGTTTTTTCTCTTCTTCCTGTTTCTTTACTTCCAGCTCTTCGAGCTTTTTCTTTTCTTCTTCCTGTTTTACTTTCAATTCTTCCAGATTCTCAGCAATCGCTTTTTGCTCTTCAATTTTATCTTCCTGAACATCAACTTGTTGTTGTATTTCTTCCATAGATATTGCTTTTGCCTGTATCGGCTGCACACTGCCGCGCTCAAATTTTTCCTCGGAAAATGGCCACCATAGTCCGACCAGCAAGGCTGCCAGCAAAATTCCGTGAATAACAATAGTGAATAATGCTGATTTTACAAATAGTGCAAATCGCCGAACGCTTTCTTTCATTATGCGTTTATTGAATCTCGGGCAGATCAGTAACCAGGCCAACAGAATCTACTCCCGCGCGTTGCAATAACACCATTGCATCAATCACATAAGAATATTTGGCTGAGGCATCACCCCTGACCAGAAACGGCAGAGTGGGATTTCGTGAAAGCACCGCCCGCGCTTTCACTTCGATATCTCTTTGATCAGCAATCTGTGACTCATCGTCATTTAGATAATAATTTCCATCCTCATCCACGGTAATCACAAAGGGTTCTTCATCCTGGTTCTCTATAGGTTCCGAAACTGCTTTGGGTAACTCAATCTTGACACCGGTACTCAGCAATGGCGCAGTAACCATAAAAATGATTAGCAACACCAGCATGACATCGATATAAGGTACGACGTTGATCTCAGACATTAACCGCTTTTTTCGACCATAACGGGACTGGCTCATTCGGTCTGTCCTCCTATATCCTGACGACTAACAATGCTCAAAAATTCTTCCATAAATATCTCATAGCGATTGTTTAGTCTTTCCGTAGTATTGGCAAAATTGTTATAGGCGATAACTGCGGGTATGGCCGCAAACAAACCCATGGCCGTTGCGATCAATGCTTCAGCAATTCCCGGCGCCACCGTGGCAATGGTTACCTGCTGCATGGTGCCAAGAGATTGAAATGAATTCATGATCCCCCAAACCGTTCCGAACAATCCAACGTAAGGACTTGTCGAACCAACCGTTGCCAAAAATGAAAGGTTCGATTCCAGATTCGCAACCTCCCGGCTTAATGCCACCCGCATCGACCGGTGGACACCGTCAACCATGTGTGCGCGATCAACGTTATTTTTCTGAACCAGACGGTTAAATTCCCTGAACCCAGCTAAAAATATGTTCACGATGCCTTCGGGTTCTCGCCGGTCGCTCCATTCGTGGTAAATCTTTTTCATTTCACCACCCGACCAGAATTGATCTTCAAAATCGTCAGCAACGTTGACCCATCGCTTGTATGATGTGCGTTTACGATCGATCATATACCAGGAAATTATCGAAGCCAGTAACAACAACAACATTACAATCTGCACAGGTATGCTGGCATTGATTATGAGATGAAGAATGGATGGATTTTGTGGTAATGCTGCTTCTATAGGCATGGGTATGATTGACCGAATGAACTTATTATTGAATATGCTTTTATTGAATACTGTTTTATTGATTATTGTCTTGAATTAAAACAAACCTTTAATACTATTTTAATCTTTGATTTTACAGCTACGGTCCACTTCGACAAATAAATTTTTACTCGTCAGCTAAACTGTTTCGTAAAAACTGCGGTATTCGACATGGCTGGAATGATTTGTTGTTGAGTATGGCTAATTTTATTTCACCCCTCACCAGACATTCCTCACCACGCAACACCCGGTGTCCAAATACCATTCCGGCGCCACTCAGTTTTTCAATTTCCAGCGTCACCTGCAATAAATCATCCAGCTGAGCCGGTGACAAATATTTTAATTTCGCATCGGTAACGACAAACAACAGGCCGTGTTCTTCTGCAAGCAGCCTAAGCGGATATCCTTTTTCGCGTAAATACGCATTTCGGACCCGCTCCATATATGCCAGATAGTTGGCATAATAAACCACCCCACCAGCATCTGTATCTTCATAATTAATTTGAACTGGAATCGAAAACACGGAACTTAGCCTGCCAATTCAACACCGATGCAAAAATCCGAATTTACCAACAAATGTAGCCAACAACCAATGAACTGTGGCTGAATACTGATCCAGCGTCGACTAATCATCTTCGGGAAACAGATTCTGTTGTCGGCTGGCAACTTCGGATGGCATGCTTAATCCCATGTGTCTCCATGCCGTTTTAGTGGCTATTCGCCCCCGCGGTGTTCGCATCAGATAACCCTGCTGGATCAAATAGGGTTCGATTACATCTTCAATAGTTCCCCGTTCTTCGCCGATGGCAGCGGCGATACTATCAATCCCCACTGGCCCACCATCAAATTTTTCCATAATAGCCAACAACAGATTTCTATCGAGGAGGTCGAGGCCGTAGCTATCTACCTCGAGCATATCCAGCGCAGCATCAGCAATAGTCTGGTTTAATCTGCCATCACTTTTGACCTGAGTATAATCGCGGACCCTGCGTAACAAACGATTTGCAATTCGTGGGGTGCCCCTGGAGCGCCTGGCAATAGCGCGTACGCCGTCCAGGTCATATTCAATTTTCAGCAATTTTGCTGAACGTTCCACAATGGAGGACAACTCGTCTGATGAATAAAATTGTAAACGTTGAACGATGCCGAACCGATCGCGCAATGGTGATGTTAATAAACCTGCACGGGTGGTTGCACCGACCAGGGTAAATGGCGGCAGGTTCAATTTGATCGATCGTGCTGCCGGGCCTTCGCCAATCATGATGTCGAGGTTGTAGTCTTCAAGGGCGGGATACAGGATTTCTTCGATGGCCGGACTGAGCCGGTGAATTTCATCAATGAACAAAACATCGCCAGCTTCAAGATTGGTGAGGATGGCGGCAAGATCACCGGCTTTTTCCAGCACGGGCCCCGACGTCTGACGTAATTTTGCGCCCATTTCAGTGGCCAGAATAAATGCCAGTGTGGTCTTACCCAAACCTGGCGGGCCAAATATCAACACGTGATCCAGCGCTTCACTCCGTTGCCGGGCAGCCTGGATAAAAATCTCGAGCTGTTCTTTGGTATTGGGCTGACCGATAAATTCATCCAGTCGTCCCGGACGCAGGCTTCGGTCGAGCATTTGTTCATGGCTCGAATCACTATCGGACTCGGGCGATAATAATGGATTGGCTTCGTTCATTTAATTTTAATTGCCCTGGATTCAATCATCTTGCTTCAATCATTTTGCGTCAATCATCTTGAAGTCAAAAATTGTAATGCATTACGGATAAGGTCATCACGTTGTTCACTCTGGCTTTTTACCGCATTGACGGCGCGGCTGGCATCAACAGGTTTATAGCCCAATGCCACCAGGGCACCCACGGCATCTTCAACTGGGTTATCCGGAATTTCACGGGACGGATCTATGGATTGAGTCATTTCACTATCAGTCAAACTGATTCGATCGCGCAAGTCAATAATCATACGTTCAGCGGTTTTCTTTCCAATTCCGGGAACCCGGGTTAACGCCCCGGTATCTTCATACTGGATGCATTTTACAAACTCCCTGGTGTTAAAAGTAGACAATATGGCCAATGCAACCCTGGGTCCTATTCCGCTGACTTTTAGCAGGCTCCTGAACATTTCGCGTTGACTCTGGTCGGAAAACCCATACAAAAGCTGGGCATCTTCTCTTACAACCAGATGGGCGTACAGCGACACCTCGCTCTGCTCGGGTGGCAATTCATAAAACGTCGACATAGGCGCTTCCAGTTCATAGCCAATGCCATTGACATCAACCAGAAGAAAAGGCGGCTGTTTCTGCAATAGTTTACCGCGTATATGTCCAATCATAATAAAACTTTAGCGCAAAAATCTGAGGTCATAAGGCAGACGCCAATCTGGTCTGAACCTGAGCAGTATGGATATGGCAAATTGCACAAGCCAGGGCATCCGCCTCATCGGTCCCGGGATTTGCGGTTAGACCAAGCAATACCCTAACCATATGCTGAACCTGTTCCTTTTTTGCGCTTCCGGTACCCACCACAGATTTCTTGATTTCCAGGGCGCTGTATTCCCAGACTTCGAGACTGGAATTCACAGCAGAACAAATTGCGCTGCCCCTGGCCTGCCCCAGGATCAACGCGGATTTAGCATTATTCGACATAAACACCTGCTCGACCGCCACGCCATCAGGTCGGGTCCGCTCAATCATTGTCGTTACTTCTGCAAATATTTGACCGAGGCGGCTGGGCAGGGCTTCGCTGCCCATGCGAATACAATGAGAATCAACATAGCGAATTCCATCACCAGTTGACTCAACTATTCCGATTCCGGTATTTCGGGAACCCGGGTCGATCCCCATAATTCGCATGTTATGCCTCTACGAAACTGGCATTGGTGAATACATCCTGCACATCATCCAGCTCTTCCAGAGCCTCGATCATTTTCATAACCTTTTCCATATCTTCCCCAGCGACCTCGATCTCGGTGGATGGCCGCTGAATCAACTCCGCCAGTTCAGGGATCAGACCGGCATCCTTGATTGCCTGTTCCACAGCATGAAAATTTTCCGGTGGCGCCACCACTTCCATCATGCCTTCTTCACTTTCCACATCTTCTGCCCCCGCTTCCAGAGCAACATCCATTACCTGTTCTTCATCTTCGCCATTTGAGAATACGAATGAACCGACTTTATTAAACAAATATGAAACCGAGCCATCCGTCCCCAGATTGCCGCCGTGTTTTGTGAACGCGTGTCGAACCTCACTTACCGTTCGATTCTTGTTATCCGTAGCGCATTCCACCAGCACGGCCACACCGCTTGGACCATAACCTTCGTATCTGATTTCAATTATATCGTCTCCTTCCAGCGCTCCCGATCCTCGTTTTACCGCCCGATCGATGGTGTCCCGCGTCATATTCGCGGCCAGGGCCTTGTCGACTGCGGTACGAAGTCTGGGATTCGCGTCGACTTCACCGCCGCCCAAACGTGCTGAAACGGTAATTTCCTTGATCAATTTGGTGAAAGCCTTGCCGCGTTTGGCATCCTGGGCAGCCTTGCGGAACTTGATGTTGGCCCATTTACTATGACCTGCCATTAGTTAGCCCTGAACATGTTTAATTTCTGCATTCGGTAAATTCTGCCTGGAAAGCTAAAACCCATATTGATTTAAAAATTCCGGCACTTTAATTGAGGTATCATCTGTTTGTGAACAAGCCAGGTTGACTTGCCTAACTTAACCGGGTGGCCGAATAATAACATTTGGCGCAGGCTTAGACTATGCCAAAACCTGGCCCGGATACCCATAAATCCAAGGGCCAAATAAAAAATCTAGCCTTCCGTGGTTCTGGGTTTTTTAATTTGCAGACCCAGATCTCTCAACTGGCGGGTATCCACGTGATTGGGGGCTTCGGTCAGTAGACAGGACGCTTTTTGGGTTTTTGGAAATGCGATGACGTCCCGAATGGAATCCACATCACACATCATAGCCACCAGACGATCAACCCCAAATGCTATGCCACCGTGGGGCGGCGCGCCATACTTTAGTGCTTCGAGTAAAAATCCGAATTTGGCCTGGGCTTCTTCAGCATCGATACCCAGCACAGCCAAAATTTGTTGTTGTAGATCGCTTTGATGGATACGGATTGAACCTCCACCAATCTCGGTTCCATTCAAAACCAGGTCATAGGCTCTGGACAAAACCTTACCCGGGTCACTGTCCAGAAGTTCTATATCTTCCGCTTTGGGCGCAGTGAATGGGTGATGCAATGCTTGCCAGCGTTTAACGTTTTCATCCCAGTCCACTAAGGGAAAATCGACTATCCAGACCGGTTTCCAGCCAGGCGTAACCATATCCAGATCCTCGGCAACTTTAACCCGCAATGCACCCAGGGCATCATTGACCACCCGGGCATTGTCTGCACCAAAGAAAATCAAATCACCACTTGTGGCTGAAGTTCGATCCAGAATCCCGGAGATAACCTCATCGGGCAGAAACTTCAATATCGGTGACTGCAATCCTTCCCGACCTTTCGCGACATCATTGACTTTAATGTATGCCAGTCCTTTTGCACCATATTGGGAAACGAATTCGGTGTATTGATCAATTTGCGCCCGAGATAGCTGATTGCCCCCAGGCACATTTAATGCTGCCACTCGACCAGCAGGATCATTGGCAGGAGCGGAAAATACCTTAAACTCAACTGATCCCATCAAATCGGTAATTTCGGTGAGCTCAAGAGCGATGCGCAGATCCGGCCGATCTATGCCAAATCGGGATACCGCATCCGCATAAGTCATCCTTGGAATTGGATTGTCCAGCTCAACATCCAATATCGATTTGAAACAATGTTTAATCAATTCTTCCATCAGCCCGGTTATGTCGTCTTCATCCATAAACGAGACCTCAATATCAAGCTGGGTAAATTCGGGTTGTCGATCCGCCCTTAAATCTTCGTCACGAAAACATCGGGCAATCTGAAAATATCGCTCGAACCCGGAAACCATGAGTAATTGCTTAAATAACTGCGGTGACTGGGGTAATGCAAAAAACTCCCCCGGATAGGTACGGCTTGGGACCAGATAGTCCCGCGCGCCTTCGGGGGTGGATCGGGTCAGAATCGGGGTTTCAATATCAATGAATTCTCGGTCTTCCAGGAATCGTCTCAGAGTTGAAATAACCTTGTGACGCATACGCAAAGTGCGTTGCATTCCAGGTCGACGCAGGTCCAGAAATCGGTATTTTAGTCGAGTCGCCTCTCCAATCTCATCCTCGTCCATTTGAAAGGGTAAAGCCTCGGACCGACTCAGGATCGTAATTTCATCAGCAATGACTTCGACCTGTCCGGTTACCAGATCATCATTGGTTGTCCCCTCGGGACGCATCCGAACCCGACCGGTAACGTTTAGCACATATTCGTTTCGGGATTTATCCGCATTGGCAAAAGGATCGGGATAATCCGGATCCGCCACCACTTGAACCCGACCCGAGCGATCACGCAAATCAATGAAAATGACGCCACCGTGATCCCGGCGATTCAACACCCACCCCGCCAGAGTAACCGTCTGGTCAACGAGAGACTGATCAATTAGCCCGCACAAATGGGTTCGCATAATATTTCCTTGAATTAAGATAGGTTCAGATCGGAAAATCAGCCCGTTTAGGTCGTTGCAGAGGAAGAACCACTATTTTTGGAGGTTGATCCTGAAGAGTCGGTTTTTGCCGGTTTTTTTGTTTCGGATTTGTCGGAAGCATTCCCCGATTTAGCGCTGCTCTCCTTACTCCCGCTGTCACTGTCGGCAGATTTTTCAGAAGTTGATTTCTCTTTTTTCTTGTCATTATTCTTGAAGTCGGTTTCGTACCAACCTGAACCCTTCAACCGAAATGCCGCCGCAGAAATTAGTTTTTTCAGAGACGCCTCATTACACTCTGGACAATAAACTAATGGCTCGTCGGAAATTTTCTGTAACACCTCCAGACGGTGGTTACATTGTTTGCATTGATATTCGTAAAATGGCATAGCCTTAACCGCTTCGAAATTTTCGAGGCGCGGATTATATAGCAAATTTATATTGGAAGCGTAGTTTTACGCATACCCTTAGATCGCGTATCAGGAGCGTATGTTTATCCTTAAAATTACACCCGGTTTTTTCATCTAACCTCGCGCTTTTAGCGCTTTATCCCGGGCATCTCCGACCCAGTCCAGACCAGATCCCTTGCTTTCCACGGGCCGGCCTTCTTTATCAACACAATAACGACCAAACACCACGGCTTCGTGTACCACCCCGTGTTTGCGCATTAAAGTGTGTTCAAACAGCATACTTTTATGCACCTTGGCACCACCTTGAAGGTAACAACCATGGGATATCCATGTCGGACCCTGGATTTCACAGCCGGCCTCAATTCTGGAATTTGAGCCGATAAATACCGGCCCTTCTATCATCACATCATCCCAGTCTATGGCAACGTTCAATCCGGTCCATATCTGAGGCATTACCTCCGTTCCAGGCATATTCATGCCCCTCACCGAGCCACGCATAAGCTGTTGATTTGCTTGCCAATAATCACTTAGTCGACCAATATCCACCCATCGAAAAGGAATTTCAATGGCACCGAAAGGCAAACCGCGTTTGAGCAGATCGGGCAATAAATCCGCACCAATATCATAGACGGTGTCACTCGGTATCAAATCGATGATTTCCGGTTCGAAAATATAAATTCCGGTGTTAACCAGGGTAGACTTTGCTTCTTCTACGGTGGGTTTTTCCTGAAAAGAGGTGATAACACCGTTATCATCGAAAACCACCACGCCATAATTGGGTAATCTTTCCTTCTCCACCTGTTTAACCACAATGCTCGCTTTGGCGCCGGACTGCCAGTGTTTTCGAATCGCCTCGGTGAGATCAAGATCGATTATTGCGTCACCACAAACAACCAGAAAGGTATCATCAAAGAATCCACCAAATTCCTGAATACGCTTGATACCTCCAGCGGAACCCATGGGTTCCCCAAACAACTGGCCATTTTCGGCATGGCCTTCAAATGAATAACCAATATTAATCCCCCATCGCCTGCCATCTCCAAAATAGGTTTCGATGGGTTCGGGCAAATGGCTGACATTCACCATAACATCCCTGAATTCATGGCTAGCCAGTTGTTCGATCAAATACTCCATAACCGGTTTTCCCAGAACGGGAATCATCGGTTTTGGCATTTCATATGTTAGCGGTTGAACCCGTGTCCCTTTGCCCGCAGCGAGGATCATCGCTTTCATTTTAATATCCTGAATATTGGTCAGATTTGGATGTACCGAATAGTAAATGATTCTGTTTAATCATTCTATTGAATCTGCTATCTTTAGTTGATGAAAACTAAATTTAATCCTTATTCGCTTTACCTGGCTATATTATCGTCGATGATCGTCAGTGGCTGTATCCACCAGCCGGCGATTTACGACAAAAATCAACCAACCGAGTCTCTCAATCAAACTACCATTTGTTGCAGTTCTTTTAGCCAGCTTGGATTTATAAATCTACGTCCGAAAATCAACGCATCAATATACCTGAATGCCGGAGACCCTGTAATGGAATTCGAATCGGGTAGGAGTTATGTAGAACCGTTTTTGATCCCGGAAAATAATGGTATTACGTTACTGCAAATTGACAGCCTGGCCACCCGAAATAGCTTCACAAAATCCGCGACTATGGTGTTTCCAGTGGTTAGCCTGATAAACAGTCAATTCGAGCTGATAGCCACACTGGATAACTTGCCCTTTACCTATTCAAACAATTTTGGCTGGAAAAGAATCCAGGTGGTTGTCACCATAGATGACCAATTCGAAGACGCCACCTATGCAGTGGTTCACACCAGCACCGAAAAGTTATCCCACAGCCTGTCCACGCGAAAACCCGCACAAATAATTAAAAACACCGACTTCGACACCATGTTGTATGTGCAACCATCACAATTGAAAAAGCGAATACGATTTACAAGCAGCGGCGTTTTAAATGTAATGGCTTATCCCCTGTAAACCAGTTGCTACATATTTACCAGGGTTAAATGTGACCCTGAGAAACGAAGAAACCCAATCGCCGCTCCTGCGCGTCCAATAATAATTATTTACTACACAAAGTATTAAAGTGCTTGGGATCGCTCATTCGCATGACCACCATGGACGGTGGAAAAATCTTTCTGGAAAAGATTTTCGCGAACGAAGTGAGTCCGAAGGATTCGTATCATGGATGATACGAACAAATGCCGAAAATGCAGGAGCAATTTTCGACCCCAAGAACGCGATCTACCTACATCCATGTAGGTAAAAAAAGCCCCCGCCGAATATCCGGCGGGGGCTTTTTAGATAAATTCAGTTAGTTATCGAATTAATCGTCGCCACCAAAAATCCCCAAAATGCTGAGCAGACTCAGAAACAGATTGTAGATCGCGACATAAAGCGTCACTGTGGCAGAAATATAATTGGTTTCACCGCCATGCAGAATTTGACTTGTCTGGAACAGAATCAGTCCGGACATCAGTAAAATAAACATTGCTGATACCGCAAGACTTAAGGCGGGCATGGGGAAGAATATAGTGGCAATACTGGCCAAAAATGCGACCAGAATCCCTGCCATCAACATGCCGCCAATAAAACTAAAATCTTTTCGGGTTACCAGCACATAAGCTGAAAGACCTATAAAGATTATTCCAGTGCCGCCCAAAGCTGTCATTACAATCTGGGTGCCGTTGGATAAGGCATTGATATAAAAATTCAGGATTGGACCCAGTGTTAGCCCCATGAATCCGGTTAACAGGAATACAAATAAAATTCCAAGCGCTGAATCTTTAAATTTGCTGGTTAAAAACAGAAGCCCAAAATAGCCCACCAAAGTGACAACTATGCCCATTGGCGGAAAGTTCATAGCCATTGATATTCCCGCAGCCATTGCACTGAACAACAGGGTCAACGACAACAACATGTAGGTATTTCGTAGAACCCGGTTGAGTTCAATACCACGGGAAACTGGCCTTGCAACAGCAGTTTCAAATCTAGCCATTTTATTACCTCTTAAAAGATTAACAGTTTTAAATTCTCACCAGACACCGATTGCCTGATGCTAAACCATGTATTGTATCTTATATATTGGCGGTTTCGAAATTTTCAACCCACAATTCGACCTCATTGTGGCTGAATTTGGAGCCTGACATTGGCATTTATTGGGTTAACTAGGCTACACTTATGCCATAGGGGCAACCAATAATATTAAGTAGTCATGTCAGACGTCATTCAGAACATCTTCAGTCAGGCCACCAAACTAAAGGCTTCGGACATCCACATCCATTCGGACCAAAAACCGGCTATTCGGATTGATGGCCGCCTCTATATCATGGACGACGAGCCCGAAATTTCCCACGTCCAGTTATCAGATATTGTAAACAGTATTTTGCGCGATGATCAAAAAATGGCTTTGGCGGAGCAACACCAAATCGACACATCCCTGGAATATGACCAGGTCGGAATTTTGCGGGTACATATCTATCGGCAACGCGGCAAACTCGCCATGGCTAACCGAATCATTAGCACCACAATTCCCAGTATCACACAATTGGGAATTCCCCCCCTGGTGCAAAATCTGGTCCATGAGCAACGGGGTCTAATTCTGGTTTCAGGTGCAACCAGCAATGGAAAATCAACTACTCTGGCAGCATTGATCGAGGAAATCAATAAACAATACGCCAGGCATATTTTGACCATCGAGGATCCCATTGAATTTATTTTTGAAAACAAGAAATCGATATTCTCCCAGAGAGATATCGGCATAGATACGAATAGTTTTGGCGATTCAATTGTTGCGGCGATGAGAGAAGATCCCGATGTCATTCTTATTTCAGATTTGCGCGATAATCCAAGCATTGAAAACGCCCTAATTGCCGCTGAAACCGGCCATCTGGTGTTTGCCACAACCCACGCGCCCACCGCCCCTGACGCGATTACCCGGCTGGTAGCGACGTTCTCGGCTGAGAAGCAGGATGCCATCAGAGTGAAACTGGCTCAGAACTTGCGCGCGGTAGTGGCCCAGCGATTGATCCCGAGAAAAGGTGGGGTTGGCCGAATCCTTGCCTGTGAATACATGGTAATGTCTGCGCGGATCAAGGAACTCATGCTGGACCCACTGCGAATTGGTGATATTTCTACATTGCTAACCGGGGACAACATCACTAAAGGCGTCTTGTCATTCGATGCGCATTTAGCACATCTTGTCGGCAAGGGACTGATCGATCATGAAACCGCATTGCAGTTTGCAACCAGTGACACCGATATGAAATTAAGGTTGTCTGGAATATTAAACTAAGGAACTTAATTATTGGCTGATCGAAGACTTCAGGTTTTTGCAACGGTTGCTCGTCTACTGAGTTTCACCAAAGCAGCTGAGTTGTTACACATGACACAGCCTGCCATTACATTTCAAATTCGTCAACTTGAGGAATATTTCAATACCCGATTGTTTGATCGCACCCATAATCGAATCAATCTGACAGAATCTGGGCAGCTGGTAAAGATTTATGCTGACAAGATAATTACCCTTTACAATGAAATGGACAACGAAGTCCGGACCTTAACCGGCGATGTACAGGGACCGCTAATTGTTGGCGCCAGCACAACCATCGGCGAATATTTTATACCCGGCGTGGTTGGCGCTTACCAATCAAATTTCCCTCAGGTCAAGGTAAGATTAAACGTTGCCAACACCAATGGTATAATTCATATGGTGGAAACCAATCAAATCGACATTGGTGTGGTCGAAGGCCCAATAAATAATAAAAATCTGGTGACCGAAGAAATTTGGGACGATGAACTGGTAGTGGTCTGCGCAACAGATCACCCCTTGAGTAAAAATTCATCGGTGAGCCTGATTGAATTGCTGGATTATCGCTTCATCGGTCGGGAAGAAGGTTCGGGAACCCGTGAAGTGCTGGAAAACTATTTTGTCAGCCAGGGCCTGGATACCGATCAGCTGGATATTATTATGGAATTTGGCAGTCCCGAATCCATAAAAAATGCAGTAGCCGCTGGACTGGGAATATCAATTTTATCCATTGTAACCTTGGAAAAGGAGTTGGCGTTAAAATCACTATGTGCCATACCTTTGGAAAACCCCATTCGACGTCCATTTTCTATTGTTTATCAACGACAAAAATTTCGACTCAAAGCAATGGATGAATTTCTGGAATTTATTCAGGCCCATTGGGCGGCGAAACAACAACTACTCAAACTCGGGTAATAAACTGTCAGCTGCGAATTTATTAAAACAAAATTGAGCATCATTCAGTAATAAATCACACGGCACAGGTTACGCGACTGTCATGGTGAGAGGGTTGATATATTTGTCCCCAGCAAATAGGATTGACCCATGGAATCTTGCAAACAACAACAATTAGATAAAGATGGCTACAGAAAAAACGTCGGCATTATTGTTTGTAACAATCTTCAACAGGTATTGTGGGCCAGGCGGACACGACACGATGGCTGGCAATTCCCCCAGGGCGGGATAGAACCTGAAGAATCAGCGCTGGATGCGGCTTTTCGGGAACTCTATGAAGAAATCGGCCTGGTTTCCAAAGATGTAAAACTGCTGGGTAAAACCGAAAACTGGCTACGTTACGATGTACCATACGCACCTAAATCTCGTCATTACCTGCGTTCCAAACCATTCCGTGGCCAGAAACAACAATGGTTTCTGTTTCAACTCATCTCCAAAGAATCTTCGGTTCGGCTGGACGTAACCCAGAATCCCGAATTTGACAGCTGGCGATGGGTAGATTACTGGCGCCCGGTAGACCAGATTGTTGCTTTTAAACGAAGCGTTTACAGAAAAGCCCTTGCCGAACTGGAACCGCTGCTCCAATCCAATTGAGGAACCTCTGAACAAGTCGTGACCGAGATTTGTGAATCCACTAGAATTGACTGCAAATTCTTAGTCAACTTCAGGGCGCATAAACAACGATTTCATCCACCTTGTTGTTTTTGAAATAAAAACTGATACCCAGGGATTTAAAATCGATACGATTATTCTTGGTTTTGTGCTCGTTGTGGGCGTATACACGCAGAATGTTAATGGGCGTAAATCCAAAGCGGGCACCGCGACGGGTACGCAAAATCGAGGCAGAATTACCTTTTATAGAAATGGTCTTGACAACCTCCTGGCCGGTAAAAACCACTAGCGTATTTGGATCTGGCTGATACAAAAATTCTATACTACCTCCCAAACCGGTTTTTCTCTGTTGAACGGGCTCCCCCCATATTTTAATAATTTCGGCCATAGGATCGTCGAGCTGGCCATTAATAAAACCTACACCGGCCGCCGCAACTTTTTCGTTTGCAAGATAAAATAGCAACTGCTCTTCGCTAAGTTCTTCAAGATAAACCCCTTCGTCCTGTTCGCCAGCAGCATTCGAGGACTGGTTCGACTGCGTTTCCTGGGCGATGATATTACTAGACGACACCGACAAAAATATTGTTATCAGCCCAATTAAGGTGACTTTTTTAAAACATGAAAAGTTGAAACTCATTCCCCGGCCACAGTTAGTTTTTTAATCATAATTGAACCGGTCCGTATGCTTCCACGATCATCGACATCTGATCCCACTGCAATAATATTCCTGAACATGTCAATTAAATTACCCGCAATAGTAAATTCCTGGACCGGATACTGAACCTTCCCGTTCTCAACCCAGAATCCAAACGCACCCCGCGAGTAATCCCCAGTTACTGTATTCACGCCAAATCCAATTAATTCACTGACCACTAGCCCAGTTCCCATAGTTTCGATCATCTGCTCCAGGGATTGGTCACTGGTGCTATGAATTGTGAGGTTATGGATTCCACCGGAATTACCCGTGGTAACCAGTCCAAGCTTTCTGGCGCTATAACTGTTCAATACATAGTTCTCGAGTACGCCATCCGAGACAATAATATTGTCACTGGTTGCCACGCCTTCGCTATCAAAATTAGTGCTGCCCGAGGCTTTTAGCAGATGAGGTTGTTCATATATTCGAATGTTATGGGAAAAAATCTGCTCACCCTTTTTATCTACAAGGAAACTGGCTTTCCGGTACAGGCTCGACCCACTAATTGCCGAAATTAAATGTGAAAGCAAAGATGATGCTACCGTCGGTTCATAAATTACCGGATATTCTCCGGTTTTGATTTTAATCGCCCCTAGTCGACGCACCGTGCGTCGCACGGTTTCTTTGCCAATTTCTTCTGGGGATAACATATCGGCGGAAGATCGCTTACTGTCATACCAGTAGTCTCGCTGCATTTTGTCGCCTTCTCCGGCGATTACCGAACAACTTGTGCTATGTCGACTGCCTTTAGATAATCCGCGAAATCCATTGGAGTTTGCGTACAAATCTACCCCATCGTGACTGGATAGCGTCGCCCCTTCGGTATTTGAAATTCTCGAATCTGCCTTTAATGCCGCGTCCTCACAGCGAGTCGCCACCTCAATGGCCTGATCCATGTCAATGGACCATGGATGGTAAAGGTCGAGATCCGGAAATTCAGTGGCAAGTAATGCTTCATCAGCAAGACCATTAAATTCATCCACTTCGGTGTATTTAGCAATATTGCAGGCTGAGTTCACACTGGATTTAATTGCGTTTTGGGAAAAATCAGTGGATGACGCGGAGCCGCTTTTATGGCCAAAATAAACCGTAATGCCCATGCTCTTGTCGCGATTGTGTTCAACGGTTTCAACGTCACCCTGACGAACGGTTACCGACATGCCCTGACCCTGGCCAATAGAGACTTCGGTCTGGGTTGCGCCCTGGCTTTTCGCCTGGTCAAGTGCAAACTCCGCAACTTCGAGTAACATTTGCTCGGTATCAGACTCAGGCCTGGGATCCCATTGACGTAAAGAATTATTCATCAGACCGCTACCCCGCCCACAGTAAGGCCATCGATTCGCATGGTGGGTTGTCCGACGCCTACAGGTACGCTTTGTCCTTCCTTGCCACAAACACCAACACCCGAATCCAATGCCATATCATTACCCAACATGGATACCCTGTTCAACACGTCCGGACCGTTGCCAATCAGAGTTGCGCCCTTAACCGGATAGGTCAGTTTACCTTTCTCGACCATATACGCTTCGGAAGCACTGAAAACAAACTTTCCAGAAGTTATATCCACTTGACCGCCGCCAAAATTCACCGCATAAATTCCCTTGTCCACCGACTGGATAATTTCTTCGGGATCCTGATCCCCGGAATGCATATAGGTATTGGTCATTCGCGGCATGGGTAAATGCGCGTAAGACTCCCGCCGTCCATTGCCAGTTGGCTTCATATTCATAAGCCTGGCGTTTAGTTGATCCTGCATATAACCCTTAAGAATGCCTTTTTCAATTAACACTGTATCCTCGCTTGGAACACCCTCATCATCAACAGACAAGGAGCCGCGACGATTTTCCAGTGTGCCATCATCAACCACAGTACATAATTCCGAGCCGACTTTTTCTCCAATCCGTCCGCTAAATGCAGAAGTGCCCTTGCGGTTGAAATCCCCTTCCAGACCATGACCAATAGCTTCATGCAATAAAATGCCCGGCCAGCCTGGCCCGAGCACGACGGTCATTTCCCCGGCCGGGGCTTCTCGGGCTTCCAGATTGACCAGGGCCTGACGCACCGCTTCTTCTGCGTATTCGTGAGCACGATTGTTTTCAGTAAAATATTGATAAGCGTAACGCCCACCACCGCCAGCAGAGCCCTGTTCACGCCGACCATTGCTATCGACAATGACACTGACATTCATACGCACCATGGGTCTGATGTCAGCGGCCAATTCACCATCGGATCGCATCACCAAAATGGCATCCTGAACTCCGGCCAGACTAACCGAAACCTGTGAAATTCTTGAATCAATGGATCTGGCCTTTTGTTCAATTTCCTTTATGAGTTCAACTTTTGCACTATCTTCCATTGAACCCAGCGGGTCGAGGGGCTGATAAAGCCGTTTAAGCGCGGCTTCATCATTTCTGATTTTTATTTTATTTTCTCCATCCCCAGCCCGAGCAATGGATTTCGCCGCCACTGCGGCATCGGTTAACGCGGGTAGCAATATCTCATCAGAATAAGCGAAGCCGGTTTTTTCCCCACTGACCGCCCTGATGCCCACACCCTGATCGATGCCATAACTTCCGGATTTTAATGTGCCTTCATCCATAGACCATGATTCGTGGCGAGAATACTGAAAGTATAAATCCGCATAGTCAATTTGAGGCCCCATCACTTTATTAATAGTTGCTACCAGCTCGCTGTCTCCGAGTCCGGTAGGCTCGAGTAAAAGTTGTGTTGCGGTTTTAAGTTGATCAGACATTAATAATTCAGAAATTAGTTATTTTAGTGATTAAATTTTAAACAGGTCAGTTCGACTATGTTCTAACGAAGGAAGATTTGTCCGGACACTTTGCAATTTGTCCAGATCGATATCAGCACAAATGACACCACAATCAACTGCAGTTTCAGCAAGCACATCTCCCCAGGGGTCGATAATAACAGTATGTCCCCAGGTTTTGCGCCCACTGGGATGATTTCCGGTTTGAGCCGGCGCGACCACATAACAGCTGTTTTCGATGGCCCGGGCGCGCAGTAAGGGTTGCCAGTGGCATTGCCCCGTGGTTTTTGCAAAAGCTGAAGGCACAACCAGAACTTCGGCGCCCATACTGGTTAACTTTCGATACATTTCCGGGAAACGCAGATCATAACAAATACTCAAACCAATTTTTCCGACGGGTGAGTCGATAACCTGAACTGACTCTCCCGGCGCAGTGTAATCAGATTCGCGATACTGTTCACCATTTGGCAGTGAAACATCAAATAAAAATATCTTGTCGTATCGGGCAACCTGTTTCCCTAGGTTGTCGTAGACCATGAGTGAGTTTGTAATTTTTTGTGGATCTTCGGTCTTAAGTGGAACACTGCCACCGATAATCCAGACCTTTAATTCCTTTGCTGTGACCGACAAAAATTGCTGAATTTTGCCCTCGCCAGCTGATTCCGCATTTTCAAACAATTGCGGTCGGGTTTTTTGCATGAAACCAAAACACTCGGGCAAAACAACCAGTTCCGCGCCCATACCCTGGGCCTGGCGTAGATAGTCCTGGGCCGCGATGAGATTTTGTTCAACGTCGTCGCTGGAATTAGTCTGAATGGCAGCAATTTGGGGCATAGAACGGCTTTAAACAAAGTTTAAAACCAGCAGTATATCAAAGCCCGGCAATAGATATTGCCACAGAGTATGCCTTGAAGTAGACCTGAGGGTAGACCCAGGATTGGACCTGGTAGCGGAATCAGAAACTAGAGGATGTAAAAATAATGTTTTCCAATTTTCCCAACCAGCTTGTTATCTGCGATCCAGTAGGGTTTTACATAGTCTGCGTGAAAATGAGTGGCATTCCCGACCTGGGTTAATGTGGCGCCATTGAGAAACAGCTGGGCTACCACCAGGGCTTGTTTCCAGGCCACGGCGTCATCGATCAACAGATGCCGCGAATCTATTTGCGTCCAGCTAAACTGTTTGTGTTGCCAAACCACCGCACAAACCGAATTGGGATAAATCTTGCTACGTACCCGATTCATGGTTACCGAGGCTATTGCGGCCTGGCCTTTGGAAGGTTCACCGCGCCCTTCATGATAAATGTTCATCGCCAGGCACTGCAGATCATGGGCTGACGTCACGGTTGACGCATCAAAGCTATTAATAGAATACGCTTTCTCCTGCGCATAGCTTTGGAGGTTAGTTAGCACGCCTATTAATAGCGCGATAACCAAATACACTGTCCTAAAATTTGCTTTAATTTTCATCTTGAATTAATTGAATTGTCAGGAAATGTGATGAATATTTATGTAATTTAGAATTGTTATTACCATAAATTTTGCATAATTTTACCTGAAATATACGCATATCTCAATAACAAAACACTATATGTTGTGATTTTTTCCGTTTTTTACCACTACGCGAAATTTAAGATTCACGTAATTTCCAGGAGGGGCGATTCTATACGATTATTTATTAATATAGTATGAATATCTTAAAATTCGCGGGTTGCACGAAAATCCACATCTGGCCATCGCTCTATGGCCAACTGCAGATTTGCGCGATTTGGAGCAATATAAGTCAGGGTATTCATGCCATCAAGGGATAGATTTTGCTCGTTTTTACGCCGAAATTCACTTTCGTCCCCAGGATTTTTGAAATGGATCCAGCGCGCCGTGGACACGGGTACAGCCTCGAAACTGCAATCCACACTGTATTCATTGTTTAACCGATGGGCGACAACATCGAACTGCAAAATCCCCACTGCCCCCAGAATTAAATCATTGCTAATCAGGGGCCTGAACACCTGGGTAGCGCCCTCTTCACTGAGTTGAATCAGACCTTTTTGCAAGGCTTTCGCTCGCAACGGATCTGCCAGGCGAACCCGCCGAAACAACTCCGGAGCAAAATTTGGAATACCGGTAAATTTTAATTCCTCTCCCTCGGTGAAAGTATCACCAATCTGAATGGTTCCATGATTGTGCAATCCCAGGATATCCCCGGCGTAGGCAACCTCGGCCTGATCCCGTTTTGAAGCCATAAAGGTATGGGCATTTTGTATAGCGATGGTTTTTTCAATTCGCACATGCCGCAGCTTCATGCCCTTTTCGAATTTTCCCGAGGTGATTCTAAGAAATGCCACGCGGTCATGATGGGCAGGATCCATATTGGCCTGAATTTTAAATACAAAGCCGGAAAATTTGGGCTCGGTCGCAACCACCATCCTGGTTTCCGCAACACCGGTTTCAGCTTCCCGGGGTTGCGGTGTGGGGGCATATTCAACAAAGTTATCCATCAACTCGTCTGTGCCCTGTCGATTGAGGGCCGAGCCAAAAAATACCGGGGACAAATCACCCTTTAAATAGGCATCGATATCAAATTCATGACTCGCGCCCTGGACCAGCTCTATTTCTTCCCGCAACGACCCTGCCAGATCTCCTATATGTCTATCCAGCTCAGAATTATCCAGACCTTTTACATAAACATCTTCGGTAAAACTCCCTCGCCCAGCGAAAAAATGAATGGTGTCATCGTACAATCGATAAACCCCAACAAACAATTTTCCCATTCCAATGGGCCAGGTCATGGGCGCGCATTTGATTTTTAGCACCTGTTCAACTTCATCCATGACATCGATGGCATCACGGCCTTCACGGTCCATTTTATTTACGAATGTCATTATCGGGGTATCTCGCAATCGGCATACCTCCATCAATTTCACCGTTCGTTCCTCAACGCCCTTGGCAATATCAATGACCATCAAGGCCGAATCAACCGCAGTCAAGGTACGGTAGGTATCTTCAGAAAAATCCGCATGCCCTGGCGTATCCAGCAGGTTAACAATTCGATCCTTGTACGGGAACTGCATCACCGAAGAGGTCACCGATATGCCCCGTTGCTTTTCCAGCTCCATCCAGTCCGAGGTGGCATAGCGTGCACTTTTTCGCGCCTTAACCGTGCCCGCCAACTGGATCGCACCACCGTACTGCAGCAGACGCTCAGTCAGGGTTGTCTTACCCGCATCGGGGTGAGAGATGATCGCGAAGGTTCTGCGAGTCTGAATTTGATCGGTTAGTGCGCTCATGGAATCGAATTGACGGAATTTCTTATCGGGTTTGCCGGGATTTGCAACACTCGGACATACCCGGATGAATCTGGATCTAAAATTAAAAGGTGCGCGATTATACGGCTAAATCGCCAGGATCAAAATCATGAATCCATGTAAAATCCCGTGCCTTTTATTATTTCAGCAACATGTCCCTTCTCACTCTAACCAACCTGTGTATCGCTTATGGCGATAATAAATTGCTCGACCAGGCAAATCTGACCCTCGAGCCGGGTCAGCGTATAGGTTTGATTGGGCGCAATGGAGAAGGGAAAACCACATTACTGAATATTATCAATTCTGCGATTAGCGCTGATGACGGGGAAATCAGGTTAAAACCCGGAACCACTATTGCAACCCTGGAGCAATCCCCGTCTTTGAATGAAGCGACAACGGTATTCGAACTGGTCGCATCTGGAATTGGTGAAGTCGGACACTTGCTCGGCGAATATCATCGGCTTTCACAGCAATCTGACCCCCGGCTTGATTTGCTCGGTGAACTGCAGCATAAACTGGATAGTTGTGATGGCTGGAATATCCAGGCTCGGGTAGATAAGACTTTGAGTCGATTGAATCTTAATGCCGATGACAATGTTGGTGGATTGTCTGGTGGATGGCAGCGACGAGTTTCACTGGCCAGGGCATTGGCAAGCGATCCGCAGATATTACTGTTCGACGAACCCACCAATCATCTCGATCTGGAAACCATTATCTGGCTGGAAAAACAGACCCGAAAGTTTACTGGGGGAATTTTATTTATCACTCACGATCGTGAGTTTTTGCAAAATGTGGCGACAGACATTGCTGAGCTTGATCGCGGCAAACTGGTGATCTGGCCAGGGAATTATAATGATTATCTGAAACGAAAAGCCGCCGCTCTGGAACAGGAGCAGAGGCAATATTCCGAGTTCGACAAAAAGCTGGCAAAGGAAGAGGTCTGGATACGCCAGGGAATTAAAGCACGGCGCACCCGAAATGAGGGGCGGGTGCGAGCGTTGGAGAAAATGCGTTTGGAACGCATGGAACGACGAAATCGAAAATCGAATGTAAACCTGGAATTGGAACAGGGAAAACAAAGCGGCAAACTGGTGATTGAAGCGAGTAATATTTGTTTCAGCTATGAAAAAATTATAGTGGTCAAAGACTTTTCCTGCCGGATAATTCGCAAGGATCGGATTGGATTAATCGGCCCCAACGGCATTGGAAAATCCACATTATTAAAATTACTGCTGGACGGATTGCAACCGCATAGCGGCACCGTGAAGCACGGCACCAAAATTGAGGTCGCCTATTTTGATCAATTGCGGGAACACCTGAATCTGGAATCCACTGTTATCGATACCATCGGCCAGGGCCGAGAACAAATCGAGATCAATGGCAGAACCAGACACGTGATCAGCTACCTTTCAGATTTTCTGTTCTCCCCGGCGAGATCCCGATCGCCAATAAAGTCCTTATCCGGTGGCGAAAAGGCCCGTGTGCTGCTGGCCAGGCTGTTCAGTAAACCCGCAAACCTGCTGGTAATGGATGAGCCGACCAATGATCTGGATATCGAAACCCTGGAATTATTGGAAGAATTGTTACTCCAGTTTGAGGGCACATTACTACTGGTTTCCCATGACAGGAAATTTCTCGATAATGTGGTAACCAGCACATTTTCATTCCAGGGCAACGGCGTTATTAGTGAACAGGTTGGGGGTTATAGTGACTGGCTCAGAATGAGTGAAGCAAAGGCAGTCACTCAAAAACGGGGGAAATCAAAATCCAGCCCAACCATTACCACCGAATTAACAGCTCCGTCCAGAACAAGCAAAACCAAACTCAGTTACAAGGAACAGCACGAACTCGATAGCCTGCCCAAACAAATTGAAGAGATCGAAAGTAAACAGGATCAACTCACCCAACTCATCTCTGATACCAATTTTTATGATCGACCAAAAGCTGACATCGACAACACCTTAAAACAATTAAAAAGCGTTAGCGATCAACTGGAACAGCTTTATCAACGATGGGGAGAACTGGAATCCTGAATACGGTCCTGTAAGATATTGGGCGACGTTGGGCAAATTAATTATTTCAGCGCAATCACACTGATCTGCCTGCCATAATACTTATCGCCTTGGTGGCAACTTCTGCGATAACTGAAAAATTGCTGAGGATTCGAATAGGTGTCCTCATTCAAACGATCAATCGTCTTAACACCGCAATTGATTAAACGGCTCTCTAGATAAGCAGGTAAATCGAAATATATTCCCTGCCCATTCTCCCCGAGACTAAAACAATTTTCACAGGGAATGGGGGATTGACGAAGAAACCGCTCCATGAATTCTTCGCCAACTTCATATGCATTTTTCTGAATACCTGGGCCAATGGCTGCAACCAGATTTTCCCTGATCCCACCGAGTTTTATCATGGCTTCAATAACATTATCCGTGATTCCGGTCAGGGCACCCTGCCAGCCACCGTGGGCGGAGCCAATGACCTGATTCTCCGTATCAACAAACAGTACCGCCGCACAATCCGCGCCCAGCACACCCAGTCCTGTTTTTCTTTCCGTGGTCACCATGCCATCTCCTTCAATCACTTGATTGATGTCAGACTTGATTTTGACCTCAATAACTTTATTACTATGAATCTGTTTCAGACTAATCAATTTTTCACAATTCAAGGAACTGGCGACCCGATGACGATTTTCCAAAACGGATTTTGGCGTGTCTTCAGATGACAGGCTGCAATTGAGTGACTCGAATTCAGCGGACGAAACACCGCCTTTACGGGTAAAGAACCCATGGGCAATGGAATCAAACGAACCGATCAGTGTACTTTCAATGTAGTGTGGGATTGACATAGTTGAAATCGCCTATGGCTTAAACTTTTGATACTTGCAGATTTTTCGAACATAAGGTGCCACAAGCAATCCGATGCACACCGCAACGCAACTTTCGAGCAACAGACTGGCGCTAAATATATATCGAAACCTTGGGGGTTGAGAAATCAATATTATGGATGTTGCAAATAAATAACTTGCGATGGGTAGCGACACCAAAACCATTATTTCAGCAGATATACTTTCAAGAGATTCTTTCACCCGACGTTTAAAAATTACCAGCGTAAGAATTATCATCAAAATGGCCAGCTCATACTTTAGAAATTTTAACCCAGTAATGGTTCTGTAAGCACCAGCAATATGTCCAAGGCTAATCCATTCAAGATAAGCCCGTGGCTCCAGTTTAATAATGTCTTTAGACAATTCAGCCAGTAGCTGATCTACCTTCACCCAATTAAATTGCGATTGATCACGATGGCCATGTTTAATAGCGATAGGTATTGCCAAAAACCAGTTGCTTAGATCATGCTCTGCATACCATTTTAGTAGTCTCGACTCTATTGTGCCATCTTCCCGGAGCCTGACTTTAGTTCGTTGGGCTTCAATTCTCTGATTTGTGATGACCTCAACAGAAGAGAAATTCGGATATGGCACCATGTTTCTTTTAGTCCGTTCTTCGAATATATCCTCGGCTAGTGCCTTATTTTTTTCCTGTAATTTTTGCAGATTAGCTTCGTTGATCAATGGCGTCACAACTGCAATCAGATTTGCACCCACAAACGAGACATGACTGAAACTATCAAACTTATGGTAGCGATAGGCTGAATTCGCCAAATAGGGTAAAAAACAAATCGCCACCAGTATCAACAACGTCTTTCTGAACTGAATAATAGTCAATCCACTATAGGCAAGATAGATAGTTGCCACGGCTGGAAACAACACCATAATAAAAACATTAGCTGGTTTAATCTGATAACTTAAATAGACAACAACCAGCAGACCAACCATGTTTAGCATGGTTTTTTTAGTCAAAAATCGCAAGAACATGGCGATGGAAAACAATAATACAGTGGCGCCCAGGGATTCTGTCGCAACGTCTGACATATAGATTGCTGGCAGGATTGCGATGACAAGAGGTAGGCAAAAGACCAAAGCTATCCACCTCGTCGCACAAAACCGTACTATGGTCAAGAACAACACAACCACCGAAATTTGATAAAGCATCAATTGAATTTTAGGTAAATACTCATAATCCCCAAAAATGCTCTCAACTCCCTGCAGAAATAACGGATAACCAAAGGTTCTTTTTTGGGAAAAGATTGAATCTATAGAAGTAAAATCAAAATTCATGTATCCGGGGCTGTCGAAGGTAAAATGCACCTCCGGCCAACCATTAAAAAGTATTGTAATGGCATAGACACATTGCACTATAAGCAAGATCACAAAGGGCAAATGCCGCCAGCTAACTAGTTTCCCACAGTTCATAAATTGGTTTTTCGAGAATTATGAAATTTTGATTAGAAATTCCGAGCTAGATTCCAACGGATAAAATTCAGTTTATAAATCATAGCAACAATACAATCTGTCAGATATAATCGCGCCCCATATAAATCGTCAATTTTCAATTTAATTTAATCGAATGGCGAGCGTAACGAGTCCGAAGGATTCGTATCAGGGACGATACGAACAATGCGGCGGGAGAGCCGCATTCGATGTAAGATATTGCGATACCGATCATTATCGCAGAGTAGTTTGATTTATGTGGAGAGCTGGCAGAGTGGTCGAATGCGGCGGTCTTGAAAACCGTTGACTGTAACAGGTCCGGGGGTTCGAATCCCTCGCTCTCCGCCAATATTCCATCCTATCTATTTGTTTAATAACGATACTATTGTTTGATATTTATTTCTATATACGTTTCTATATACGACAGCGTATTAATTCAAAAGGTATTTGCACGCTAATCACCTGGTAGCAATCTGTTAGATATAGCCCATTAAAATGCTCCTTTTACTATCCACATACCGAGATCATTCAAGGATGGGGAACCCCTCATGGGGTGCGACTTGTATTTACTAGCACCCATCTGTATTCGAGCATCTCCAGCTACGAAGCCTATGTATCAACCGCTAGCTGATATAATGTCTCGCTCTGATTGGTGAGGTACGACAACGATTAGGAAGATTAGATGTCGAAAGTAAAAACAATTTTTATCGGTGTGGGATTTTTAATACCTGCGGCAATAGTTGCAGCGTTATTGACAATATTTCTTGTTAAGATTGATTATGGGCCAGACCCCGGTTTGGAGATTGGTTTAACACTATGGGGTGGTTGGGCATTGCTTTGTGGATTCTACTTTAAGAGTAAACGGTTCTATTATGTGGGTGCAGGGTTGCTATTCGTTGTATTTTGGGGCTTTTTGAGTCATCAGGTGTAAACGGCCCCTGCCTAATATTTAACTCCTTTGGAATCTCATTTTTGTTGAATCCAGCCCTCTAATACATCTGGATCGACGCGACACTCATGCAAAACTGATTCGATCTCTAGATAATCTTCTTTACTGTTTCACTCGCATACTTGAGTTGTTGGCTAGTGCTTGTTTCGGGTACCCCTTGGTATAATTATATAAGGTCACCGTGTGGCGGTGCTAGTAAGGGGTTGATTTTAAGGAAATTGGATTGCCTCAGTACCGTGGTGCGGTGTAGTCAGCACCGTGTCAGGGGTAAGTAATTCTAATTTAGAACAACCTAAAATCTAACCATTCTTCTCGAAAGCAGACGCTCAACGACCTACTCTGAGTTTCCGCTTATTGCTGCGATTTCAACTGATCGACGTAACACATGCGTTAAAGCGTCCAGGGCGAATTCATATATCAAGTGAAACACCTTGGGTTGCTGACCCCTTTAGTCACTTTCTTGTATACACAATTGACATTGATCCAGTTTTATTGGGAGTGTTAGTATCGTGTAAGCATCGACCCCAAGCGCCAACTTTAAATTTCACCAGTTCAACTTGTTGGTCAACTCATGATCTATATCAAAATTCTTCATTTCCATTACAAGAAAATGCTCCATGAATAAAAAAGCACTATTGTTGTTAGCTGCACTAACGATACATTTTACATCGGTTCTCTCAGCATCAGATGCCTGTCAAGACGGCGAAGTTGTTATCAAGTTCAGCCATGTAACGAATACTGACAAACACCCTAAGGGTATTGCTGCTACTTTGCTGGAAAGTCGCATCAATGAAGAGATGAATGGAAGAGCCTGCATGGAAGTTTTTCCTAACTCAAGCTTATACGACGACGATAAGGTACTTGAGGCAATGCTTCGCGGTGATGTACACATTGCGGCCCCTTCACTCTCAAAATTTGAAAAATTCACCAAGAAATTTCGGATTTTTGACTTGCCTTTCGTATTCCGGAACGTCGATGCCGTTGACAAGTTCCAAAAATCCGAAACGGGCCAGAGATTAAAAGACTCTATGAAGCATCGGGGTCTTCAAGGACTCGCGTTCTGGCACAACGGTATGAAGCAGATGTCTGCCAACACGCCCCTGATCAGACCGGAAGATGCCAAAGACCTCAAGTTTCGTGTGCAGGCATCTGATGTATTGGTTGCCCAGTTCGAAGCCCTTGGTGCAAATCCGCAAAAAATGGCGTTCAAGGAAGTATACGGAGGGTTGCAAACCAATGTTATCGATGGCCAGGAAAATACCTGGTCAAATATCTATGGTAAAAAGTTTTTCGAAGTACAGGATGGGGTAACCGAAACCAATCATGGCATTATCGACTACCTGGTCGTAACTTCAACTGAATGGTGGGACGGATTGCCGGTTGATATACGTGACCAATTGGCGACCATATTGGAAGAAGTCACCACAATGCGTAACGCAGAGTCAACAGCAGTAAATGAAGAAAATAAACAACTGATCATCGACGCTGGGGGCGTAGTCCGGGTGTTAAATACCGAGCAACGCCAGGCTTGGGTCCATGCGCTCAGCCCTGTTTGGGATCAGTTCTCGGTCGATATCGGGCAGGACATCATTGATGCGGCTGTTGCTTCAAACTAGAACTAAACAGTTTTGTAATTAATCAACGGCATGCCAACCAATCGGCCCTTACAGCGATGTGGGGTTACGATTCAGGTTAAATCGTAACTATGGGCGATTTGAGTAAACAGATATTATCTAGGAACGGGCAGATAGTAAGTAAGATGACTAGTCTATCCAGGTATATCGACGAACTTGAGGAGACGCTAATTGCTCTCCTTCTAGGGGCAATGGCCCTCATTACTTTCGCCAACGTTCTCGCACGTTATCTGTTTCAAACAAACATCCTCTGGGCACTGGAAGCCACCGTATTCTTATTTGCATGGCTGGTCCTAATGGGCATGTCTTACTGCGTTAAACACTCACTGCATCTGGGGGTCGATATCGTCATCAACTCGGTTGGTCCTAGAACCCGGCGTATTCTGGCAATTATCTCGGTCCTTTGTTGTCTGGCATATTGCCTATTACTGCTAAAGGGGTGCTGGGATTACTGGTACCCCTTCATGACGAAAAACGCCTGGTATGAAGTCGACGACATTCCCCTGGCTAATTCAATGCAGTTCCTTTCACAATGGTTCAATGAAGGTGAGAAGTACGAAAAAATCCCGAAATTTATCCCGTATTTTGTTCTACCTTTAGGGGCGGCACTGCTTACTTTTAGGTTTTTGGAGGCTGGCTATCGCATCATTTGCGGTGCGCAAAACGCAGTAATCACCCGCCATGAGGCCGAACAGCGTGTTGACGCACTTATCGATACCGTAGTCGATAAAACCCCACCAAAAGAAAGAAAAGAATAATCATGTCGGTCATCTTCTTATTTGCGATGATGATTGGGTTTTTGCTGATCGGGGTGCCTATCGCAGTTTCACTTGGTCTATCTAGTAGCCTGTTCCTAATCATTTACGCCGATGGCTCAATGGCAACAGTTGCACAAACCCTCTTCTCTGCATTTGAGGGGCATTACACTCTGCTGGCAATCCCGTTCTTTATTCTCGCATCGGTATTTATGTCTACCGGTGGCGTGGCGCGCCGTATTATTCGTTTCGCAGTCGCTATCATAGGGCACGTTAGTGGCGGACTGGCTATTGCCTCGGTATTTGCCTGTATGATGTTTGCAGCCCTTTCAGGTTCTTCTCCGGCAACCGTGGTTGCAATCGGCTCCATTGTTATAGCTGGCATGCGAGAGATTGGTTATGACAAAGAATTTGCCGCAGGAGTTGTTTGCAATGCCGGCACCCTAGGTATTCTCATTCCGCCTTCCATTGTGATGGTGGTTTATTCAGCGGCAACGGATGTCTCTGTCGGTCGAATGTTTCTCGCAGGCGTCATTCCCGGGCTGGTTGCAGGGGGCATGTTAATGGTCGGCATTTATATCGCCGCGCGTATTAAAAAACTTCCAGCAGAGCCCTTTCAGGGATGGCGAGAAGTATTGGCTTCAGCACATGAAGCGATATGGGGCCTGCTGCTCATCGTCATCATTTTGGGCGGCATCTATGGGGGCCTGTTTACACCAACAGAAGCCGCTGCCGTCGCCGCTGTATACGCCTTTTTGATCTCCAACTTCACGCCCTGAGGCGCTCGGTCAAGGGTTTATTGTATCAGGATAATGCACGAGCAAAGGAGATCCTCTTTTTTTTAATGCATTAAGATAAGTAGATTCATTATACGGTGTGTGGTTTTGCCAGCATCGATACAGGATACGAATCCACTTAAACGCTAATGCCCGAACAGCCGCCTGGTAAGTCGCCCCTTTACCACGCTGTTGACGATAGTAAGCCCCAGCCCAGTATGATTTGTTAATGGTCTGCGCAGCCCATTCGACAAAGGTCTGTCGCAGGAAGGACGAACATTGCCAGCGCCAGTGTACCCAGTGTTTTTTGCCACTGCGCTCTGTAACCGGAGCAATGCCGGCATATCGCTGCAACTCACTCGCGCTGTTAAATCGATCCCGCTGCTCGCCAAAGGCCACAAGCAGTCTCGGGGCCAATGAAGGCCCGGCACCCGGGAGCGCATCGAATAAAGCATAGTCAGGATGCTGGGGAGCCAGTTCGGCAATGGCTTTGTCATACTGCTTAATCGCATTCAATGTAACACGCAGCATCTCCACCCATACGATGGCCTGTAGTCGATGCGGGCCGATGATACCCTCATCCAGGGTCAAGGGTGTTGCCGTCTTAATCGCTTCGACTCTATTGTCAAGGAGTTGACTGAATCGCATACTGTGTTGGTGGAAGAAAGTTGTCAGTGTTGTTCGACGGGCCCGTTTGACCTTAAGCAGGGTCGGCCAACGGGTAATGAAGTCACAAAAAAGCACCGTATCTATACGATCAAACCATTCAAGGGGTTGGGGATAGTATTGTTTGAGTGTATTACGCAACCGATTGGTGGTCCGGACCCGATCATTGACCAGGCGTCGGCGTTGTTCAACTAAAGACGCCAGGGCACGCATCTGCGCACTTTGTGGGTTGAGCGGTTTAAAACGTTCTGGGTGTTTGATGATCAGATCAAGGGCGAGTTCGGCGTCAGTGGGATCGTCCTTGGCACGACTGGGTGTAAATGCTTCTCGGTACCTGGCCAGGGTTGACGGATTAACCGGGAAGATCACAAAGCAATCGTGTTTCTGTAGGGCAGAGATGATCGGCCCCTTCGACAGTTCCACAGCAACCGCCATCGGCGCACCAAAACGTCTCATCAATGACTGGGCCCATTGATCAAGTTCATCGGGTTGATGGGGTATCTGATCGAACTCCCTGATTCCAGTCTTGCTGGACTGTATACACATATCGTGCTTCCTGTCTGCCCAATCGATACCGATGTAGGCAGTAAAATATTTTTGATCTCCGCTATTCATGAAATTCCTCCGCAGTGTTACATTATCAACAGGGATATGCGTGCTTGCGTTCTGCGAAAGCAATATAGATGAGCCGACACCGCGGCAGACCCTGAGTATTCGTTGACGAATGCAAGCGCACCTGCGGGCTCGAAACTAAAGCCGCAAACATCTTATGTTTGAGTATAGATATTCGTAGCCTGCAGGCGCATGTCCCGCTCTCTCTGACAGATACCTGTCAGATGTATGAAGTATTACAGAGAGGGGGACGGAAGGACTATATTGTGTATAGAGACATTGGCCCTTTCAGCGAAGGCAAGTGTGGCAATGTCATATGGCGCACCATCAGCGTACTATGGCATAAGGACACCAAAAGCGCGCTACTTGAGGCTGGCCGCTTAACGATAATACTGATGTTTATTATCGCCAACGCCTTAATCTTGAAGCACGTATTAACCGAAGAACGCATTCCACAGATGATCACCGAAATCATGCTATCTGCCGGTTTTGGCGTAATCATGTTTCTGGTTATGGTCAATTTATTGCTACTAATTGGTGGTCAGTTTATGGAGCCCTCAGGGTTGTTAATTATTGTCGCCCCGTTGGTATTTCCAATAGCTATGGAGCTTGGGATTGATCCAATTCATCTAGGTATAATCATGGTCGTTAACATGGAAATCGGCATGATCACCCCGCCGGTTGGCCTCAACCTTTTCGTAACTGCTGGTATTGCGCAGATGTCGGTGATGAGCGTTGTACGTGCAGCCCTGCCCTGGATGGGTATTTTATTTATCTTCCTTATTATGGTGACCTATATCCCGCAGATTTCTACTTTCCTACCGACGCTGATGATGGGCCCGGAAATCATTATCAAGTAATACAAATCGGTTACGCTCTCACGCGTACGGGAATATCGATTAAAGGGTACTGACATTTAGTTTCAATTTTATATAATTGAATTTGGTAATTAGGTGCTTTTCTTCTTTTCGACTAACTTCAAAATTTCTTTGTGACCTGAATCTTTAAGATATTTCTCTAATGTATAGCCACTTGGTAGAAGAACACTAATATCTGCATCGTACTGAATTAAAAGCTTCACCATCTCAATATTATTGTGTTCTATCGCTATTAGTAACGGAGAATAATAATAAGACTCTAGATTAATATTTGGATCAGCGCCATGTTCCAGAAGCGTTTTGCCCAACTAGTTTGTTGTTCGGAAACAGTTTGCCCTGTAGGAATGTAGGAAACTTTAGGACACTTCGTGTAAATTTATGCCGGTGAGAAACCGATGTAACAACTCACCTGGGTCCTGATCGGTGGGATCATAATTGCTTAGCCAATGGCGAAATTCATTCTCTTCGTCAATATCGATTTGGTTAATAGACATTTAACATTTATTCAGGAAATACCCCGCTGGTTTATTGAAGACATTTGGGCTAGGTTAATATTACTCGACTAATCCGATCTTGAATGTATCACGCTCCATTGCGTAGTATCTCCGTTTTTCGTTTTTCCATATAAGCCTGTAATTCCTCTTCGATTGCGGGGTCGATGGCAGGCTTTTCATATTCTTCAAGAATCTGCTTCCATATCCGGTTTGCCCGTTGGGTTGCGGTTATTTCACCATCATCACGCCAGGTTTCAAAATTTCGCCAGTCAGAAAGTATAGGCTCATAAAACGCCGTCTTATAGCGTTCCATGGTATGAGCCGCACCGAAAAAGTGTCCGCCGGGTCCAACTTCTTCCACGGCACCCAATCCCAGACTATCGTCGTCGACAATGACGGGATCGAGAAAAGCTGATTGCATCTGTAGTATCTCCGCATCCAGAATAAGTTTCTCAAATGAACAGGTCAGACCGCCTTCGAGCCAACCGCCGGCATGCATCACATTATTAACATGAGCCTGGATGCAAGCGTTAACCGACATATCGCTTTCATAAGTGGCCTGTAGATCCACGCATGCAGAGGCCGTGGTATTGGATGATCGCAATGGCAGCTGGTAGCGCCGGGCCAGTTGCCCGGACATGATTACCGACTGGGCATATTCCGGCGTGCCAAATGCAGGGGAGCCGCTTCGCATGTCGACGTTGGAAGTAAAATGCCCGTAGAAAGTCGGTGCTCCCGGCACTGCAGCCTGGGTCAATGCAATGCAGCCCAGAGCTTCGGCATTCTGCAATGTCACCGCCCCGGCCACGGTGGCGGGAGCCATGGCGCCAGCCAGGGTAAACGGCGTAATGTGCACTGGCTGTCCAGCAAGTGCAAATTCCCGCATGCCATCAGCCTGACCTTCGTCGAACAACAATGGCGAATTGGTATTCAATCCACCGATTATTGCGGGTCGCTGTTTCAAACCGGCATCATCGGTCTGCATGGCAATTTTGGCCATTTCAATACAGTCCCGTGCACGCGCGCCTGTATTCAACCAATTTGGCTGCCAGCCTTTATCGGTCAGGGTAATCTGGGCATACATCATATCGAGGTGGCGGGATTCCGGGGGCAAATCCAACGGCTCCAGCCCGCTGCCGCCCTCGTGATGAAAAACATTGATTGAACCTGAAAGTTTTACAAAATCTTCCATGTCCTTTTTGGTTCCGGCACGCCGGCCACGATCAAGATCAGATACAAAGGATGGGCCACACACTGTAGCAAAAACAATGGCATTTCCGCCCATCTTTACCGTTTTCTCTGGGTTGCGCGCATGGATGGTAAATTCGCTGGGCAACCCGATCAGCATTTCTTCGATTAACTCGGGATCGAACCGAACGGATTGATTTTCCATATCCACATCCGCACGCAGGTCTTTCATTAGCTTCAGCGCGGTTTCGCTTTGAACTTTGAGGCCGATATCGCGGAGGATTTTCAGGCTGGCCTGATGAATTGTCTCCACCTGATCCACGGATAAAATCTCCATGGGTGAATAGGGATTAACTAAGGTTTTGAATGGACGTTGTTTAAAACCAGTGTCTTGTTTAGCCTGGCGATTGCTGCGTGAGCGTGATTGACGACGGGGCATGATATTTCTCCATAATGAATATAAATACTGAATTACGACAATTAGCTAATTTCAGTTTTTACCCCGGCCCAGGTTTCCTCATTAATTACAGGAAATACCCATAATTCGGTTTGTCCACGTTTTATGAATTTTTTACTCATACCCGCATTATAGAGCCATCCGGATCATAAATCGGCTGTAATTTGAGATCCGCGTCACGCAAATCGCCGAGAATTTCCACCGCATAATTACCCCCCGGCTTGTAACTGTCCGTCCGAACATAACCCAATGCAATATGCTGCTCACAATAGGGGCCAAAACCACCAGAAGATACATAACCCACGGGCATTCCATTGAGGAAAATGGCTTCATCACCCCATACCGCGCAGTCTCCGGCGTCGATGGTTAAGGTAATGAATTTTTCTCTGGGCGGACCGTAATCCAGTACGGCTTGGCGACCAATGAAATCACCCTTGTCCAGCTTTATGAAACGATCCATATCCGCCTCTACCGCGGTGTAGTCCGGAGACAACTCCAGAGCCCATGCCGGAAAACTTTTTTCCAGCCGGGTTTGCATCAAACAGCGTGTACCCACCAGGCCAAGCCCAAGATTTTTTCCTTCTTTGGATATCAAATCGAATAAAGCCAACTGTTTGTCCATAGGCAAATACATCTCATAACCGGTCTCGCCAGTAAACGAAACACGAAATACCAGGACATCGGAAATGACACCAATGGAAATCTCCGCTGCAGACATGAATGGGAAATTTGCAGTATCCATGTCCCGCGAAGCAATCCTGGAAATCAATTCTTTAGCATTGGGTCCACAAATATGCAGACCGCCGTATTCAGATGAAAGATTTTTTATAGTGACATTCTGATCCGGTAAATGCTGGTTAAAATGACGCATAAAAGCGAGCTGCATATAGTCCGCACCAAGCACCATGAATCGATCGGGCTCGATTCGCGCAATGGAAAAATCACCAATCAATCGGCCCCGGGGAGAGAGCATGGGTGATAAGGTCATTCTGCCCAAGCGGGGCATTCGATTCGCCATAATTAAATCTAACCAGGATTCAGCCCCGGGCCCGGTTACTTCGAACTTGGCCATGGCGGAGAACTCCATCAGCCCCAGTTCATTTCGCACCCGCTTGCCTTCTTCTGCAACGGGCTTCCACCAGTTCGGCTGACGATAAGTCAGACTGTCTTCTGTATTTTTTCCAGGCTGACCAAACCAGTTGGGATGCTCATGGCCAAATGAAGAACCGAACACGCCCCCCGCCTTTTTTAATCTATCGTACACCGCGGGTATATGTATCGGTCGGCCCACATCAAATTCCTGATAAGGGTATATTTTTTCTGAGCGATTCTCATAAAAATAACGGGTGGTTTCCCGGGTATAGGATTTAGATGCCCATTCGCCGAATCGAGCGACATCCCAGCAAAAAATATCGAACTCCGGCTCACCCTGGATGATCCATTCCGAGAGTGCTCGGCCAATACCCGCGCCCTGATTGAATCCCGCCATCACACCGTTTGCACAAAAGTAATTTCGCAAAGCGGGGTGGGGACCGATCAGGGGGCCTAAATCCGGAGAAAATATCATCGGTCCATTTATTACCCGCTTCACACCGGCCTCGCCCAGACAGGGAATAATCTCCACCGACTTCTCAAAATTCCATTCCATGCGCGACAAATCGTCGGGTAGTAGCTCATGACCAAAGTCTCCCGGGGTACCCTCCTCTGCCCAGTGAATGCAGGGTTTTTCATAGGCACCGAGCAACATGCCCTGACCTTCCTGTCTTGCATAACAGCCGGTTTCGTTGTCATTGATCTGGGGTAATTCAAAACCGCAGTTTTCTATAATCGGAATATTTTCGGTAACCAGATAATGGTGCTCCACAGGAATCAGGGGCAAATTAATTCCCGCCATGGCACCTACTTCACGGCCCCAAAGCCCCGCGGCATTAACCACAATCTCGGCATGAATATCGCCTTTTTCCGTTACAACATCCCATGAGCCATCAGCCCGCTGGTTAGTTGCGCTCACCGGGGTCTGGCGATAGATTTTAGCGCCGAGATTTCGAGCAGCAGCGGCAAAAGCCTGGGTGGCTGAAGCGGGATCCACATGGCCACCTTCTTCTTCCCACAATGCGCCAATCATGTGACTTGTATCCAGCACCGGTGCTTTTTCTGCCGCCTCTTTTAGTGAAATAAAATGGCTTTCAATGCCCAGTCGTCTACAAGCACTTTGCATGATGGCATTGCTGTCAATTTCGTTTTGAGTCCGGCAAATATTCATGCCGCCGGTAAAGTGGAAACCGCAGGACTGGCCGCTTTCTTTTTCGAGCTGCTGATAAATCTGGAAAGTATACTTATGAATTTCTGCCGCAGCGTTGGGGCGGGTGATGGTAAACAGTCCTCCCGCGGCATGCCAGCTCGATCCCGAAGTCAGCTCCTGGCGCTCCACAAGCACGACATCGGTCCAGCCGTTTTTTGCCAAATGATAAAGAATGGAACATCCCACTATTCCGCCACCGATAACCACCACTCGTGCAGAAGTTTTCATGTTTTCGCCATTGCTTGATTCAATGTATTCATTTTCCTGAATTGGAGTGATTGTCATACAGTCGCGCGCCCCATTTAATGTCATCTTCCATTAAAGCTCTCGCCTGTTTACCATCTCGGTTTTTCAAGGCATCGATAATGTCATAGTGATTGGTTTCCCAGTCTTCGATATTAACAATATGCTTTATTGCCTTTCCGAACCATGGTCCGCTTCGAGCGTATAACCCTTCAACCATGTCCGATAAATCTGGATTATTTGCGGCGCGATAAATTAACGAATGAAAGGAAAAGTTATTCTCGAGAAATCGATGGGCGTCTCGTTGTTTCCAGGCCGCGTCCATCATCATGGTAAATCGTCGCGCGGTCTCAATATCCTGGTCACTCATGTTTTGCGCTGCTACTTCCGCCGCCACACCTTCGAGTATGGAACGGATAAAAAACAGATTTGAAGCATCCCCGGCACTCACTTCGGGAACCCGATATGCTTTTTTAACCGCTCCAACGAGGGCTTTTTCCGCCTCTAGTTTTTTTAATGCTTCACGAATTGGCATCGTCGAAACATTGTATTGATCAGCCAGGGTTCGAATGGACAGGGTATCTCCAGGTTCTAACCTGCCCACAATCAGCTGGGATCGTAGATCCTCATAAATAACGGTGCTTAAATTTTGGCTGTTAGATGAATTATTTTCAAGCACAAAATATGTTCTCAAGTTTGCCAGTAAGACGCTATCACCGATAAAAACCCGGCAAATGATTGGGCATAACTGCGATCAACCATCAGATTGATTTCGCTTTTGTGTTGCCAGTACAACAATATGGGATAATCACCGATCAGGGTTTTAGCCATTTTAAATTTTTGCACTTGGCCCTGATTCAAATCCATTGCCGCATAATCACAAACAAAAGCAAAAGCCTGTTCCCCTGCAAGCTTAAAGCGGCACTTGCCGTGACTGATATCGGTCAGGTTTTTTGAAAATTCCCCAACCTCTGGTGGTTGGTTTTCATCGAAAACAAAATACAACCCAATCGGGGAATATCGAAGACAGGTGGTTTCTTCAAAAAATAGCGACTCACCCGGCTCCAACTGACTGGATAATCTGAATTTACAATATGCGTTTAATTCTTCCATCTTGTTAAATTGAAAATTCCAGATTCCCGTATTCACTTGCTCAGTCAACTGCAAGCCCCCGGCCAACACTACTGCACCAAAATGTTCCCATGCACAGGTTCGTGTAATATTTCTATCCATGTAATCGGCCCCCATTTTCATCGTAAAAACAACTCGGGCAGATTTTCACTTCTACGGATTGATTGGCAACCGGTGAAACCGCCCAAACGTGTTCACCCATCCTCTCTCCACCTTGTTCGAGTAACCCCAGGGCGATAGGTAGATCAATCGTGGGGCTGAATACCGAGGCCGTCAATTTCCCCTGTGATCGTTGAATCTCGTTGCGCTTCCAGGGTGATGCGGTCAGTAGAGCACCAGCGGGAATGGTTGATATCTTGTCAACAGGGGTAAAGCCAACAAACTCAAGTCGTTTGCCCTTTTTTAATTTGGGACGATTCATCAATGTCCGACCGATAAAATCCTTTTTCGTAGATACCATTTTAGATAACCCTAAGTCTTTCGGAGTTGTTCGACCATCGATTTCCGTTCCCACGGCCAGATGCCCTTTTTCGATACGCAGCACATCCAGAGTTTCCAGGCCATAAGGGGTGACGTCAAAATTTGTCCCTAGTTTTAAAACTCGATTAAGCAATTCATCCGCGAAGCCTGCGGGAACATTAATTTCATAACTCAATTCCCCGGAGAAACTCACACTAAATATTCGGCAGGGCAAATCGCCGTTTAAAAACCCCTGTCGCACGGAGGCGAATGGAAACGATGAACGATCCACCGCAAAGTCCGGACGCAACCCATTGAGCAGATCACAGCTCTGGGGCCCTGCAATAGCAAGGCTGGCCCAATGGTCAGACACGGAAGTGATCTGCACATCCAGATTCGGCCACTGTACCTGCAATAACTTTGTCAGCCAACGCCATACCGATCCAGCGTTCGCCGTAGTGGTGGTTAGCAGGTAATGTTCATCATCCAGTCGCGCTACGGTACCATCGTCATAGACGATGCCGTCTTCTCTAAGCATCAACCCGTAACGCAGTCGGCCAACATCAATGGTCGAAATATTATTGCAGTAGATTCTCGACAAAAACTCAATACTATCCTTGCCTTTAACATCAATTTTTCCCAGGGTCGACATATCCACAAAACCCACGCCATTGCGAACCGCTCGAACTTCACGTCGAATAGCCTGCTCCATGGTTTCATTATCCCGAGAAAAATATCTCGAATACAACCAGTCCCCGGAAGTCTGAAATACGCATCCGAGATTTTCAAATCCAGAATGAAATGGCGTATAGCGGATCGGCTTCATATTCTGACCAGTGCGCGCGCCAACCAGCGTTGCAAAACTCACCGGCGAATAGGGCGGACGAAAAGTTGTATGACCCACTTTATCCGGCATTCGATTCACACATTTTGTAAATTCAGATATGGCATTGGCCCAGCTGGTTTTTCCCTGGTCAGTACCCATGCCGATGGTTGTGTATCGCTTCACTAGCTCGACGTCGTCGAACCCTTCGTCCACTGCCTGTTCAATATCATCCCGGGTCACATCGTTTTGAAAATCAATAAATGCCATATTTTCTTTGGCGCACTCGATCGCGATTGTTTCAGATTTGTTATTGGGCTTTTCAGGTGCGATATTTTTGTCCGCTGCAAGTCCAAGCGCTGTCATTGCGTTATTTGCCTGATTTCTACCATCCTGGATGCAAGCCGAAATGTTGTATACCCCACGACAGCCGCCAGTAGTTTGAAAACATCCAATCTGTGCAGGCGGCAGTAAGGTATTGGTACGCCGGTCGTATTCAAGGTTAGCCCCTGTGTGCGAGGCCAGATGAGCCGTTGGAACCCAGCCTGCTGAAACACAGACCAGATCACAGGGGCACTTGATCACCTCGCTCTTTGATTGATAAACGACTGCGTTTACTCGTCGTCGACCTCTGCTAGTTAAAAGCCGATCACCCGGTTCCAGCACGTGGGCAATTTCGATATTCCCAGTTTTTAATGCCTCGATGGTTGATGCCCTCTCCTTTGGATCTGCAATAGCAATAAATGCTTTTTTTCCCGGCGCAACGCCATATCGATATATATATTGCCTAACCGAACCCTCTAGCATTATCCCTGGACGGTCATTATTTGAAAACACCAGGGGCCGCTCCATAGCACCAGCGGCTAAAATAATTTGCTCGGCACGAATTTTCCAGAAGATAATTTTCTCGGCGAAATCCTGGCGCTGATTCTTGCCTTGCCAAGCTAATACCAGGCCATGATCGTATTGACCGAATGCCAGAGTGTCGGTCAGCAATACTACATTTTTACATTGCTGCAACTCCTCTGTGGTTCTGGACAACCATTGTGCGCGAATGGCGACTTCCAGTTTGTTTTGTCGCCAAATCAAACTGCCGCCCAGCTTACTATGACGATGAATAACGATCACCTTCACACCCGCCCGCCCGGCGGTCAACGCCGCTGCCAGACCTGCTGGCCCGCCACCGATGACCAGCAGCTGACAAAACTTGTTGCGTTGATCCTGCTTTTTCTCGTCTGCTTTCTTATGATCTCGGTCTTGGTCAATTCGACCATGGCCAGCAAAACGACGAATGAGCTTCTCAAAAACGCTATGCCACCCCCAGCCCGGCCACTTGAATGTTTTATAGTAAAAACCCGCACCCATTAATTTTGACCCCAGGGCCATGAATGCCAGAAGGTCAAACCTTAAGATTGGCCAGTTATTCTGGGATCTGGCAACCAGACCTTGAGCCAGAATCACCTCCGTAACTTTCAGGTTTGGGGTAAACATCCCATGGGCATCGGCGCAAGATACTAGAGCCGAAGGTTCTTCCAGGCCCGCTGACATAATACCTCTGGGGCGATGAAATTTTATCGACCGGGCAACCAGGTGGATATTGTTAGCCAGTAAAGCGGAAGCCAGGGTATCACCTGCATAACCCTGTAACCGCCGACCATCAAAGGTAAAATCAATGGGTTTAGAAAAATCGATTTCTCTCGCTATTGTGTTGACCACCCCATTGGCTTTGGCAGATTTAATTCGGTTTACCTGCATCACATCTCTTCCCCAATTTTTCCGGCAGAATCCGCATGAGTAACTTCGTGTGCCAACTCATGACTTAGAGTATTTCGATTGATCTCAATCCAGCATTCGCAGCCTGCAGCGTGATACCACAATTCTGAATGTAGCCCCCGTGGGTTTTCCCGGATGTGAATTTGTTCATGCCATTGGTTCTGGTTTTCGGGCAATGAATCGTCCAATTCGGGAAATTTAATCGCAGCGCCACCATAATCAAATTCACTTTGATCGCGTGGACCACACCATGGACAGGGAATCAGCAACATAAGTCTAGTGCAACCATGGATAGGGGCCAACGCCACTATCATCAATTAATTTTCCATCCTCGAATCGCTGCAGTGAAAAAGGCGCAATCAAATCCGGGGTCAGTTTGTTGGCCAGCATATCCGCTAGACACCAGCCCACGGCGGGGGTGGCCTTAAACCCCGAATACCCCCATGCACCATTGATATAGAAATTTTTTAGGGGTGTTTCTCCCATAATGGCGTTTCCATCCATGGAAATATCTGCTGTGCCCGACCAGTGCCGCATCAATCGCAATCGCGATACCATGGGAAACATTTGGCAGACTCGAACCAGGGTGTCTTCGATTGCAGAAAACGAACCCCTGCGGGCGAATGATGGATAGCCATCGGTAGCACCACCAAATACAAATTCTCCTTTGTCGGTCTGACTAACATAGGAAAGTCCAGCGTTGTAATTAACCACGCTATCCAGGGCGGGTTTTACCGGCTCGGAAACAAAAGCCTGGACATTGATGGATTGGATAGGCAGCGCGATCCCTGCCATCTGTGCGACCTGGGATGTAGCGCCGGCCACGGATATTAAAACCTTGTCACAGCCAATTTTGCCAAGAGGTGTTTCCACCGCAGTGACCGCACCATTTGCAGTTTCGAATCCGCTGACCGGGCAATGCTGGGCCACATCAATGCCGGCTTGGGAACAGGTTTTGGCAAATCCCCAGGCTACAGCGTCGTGACGAACCACCCCGCCCTTGTCCTGAATCAGCGCACCAACAATGGGGAAGCGCGCATTATTGTTCAACTCAATTTGAGGGACGCGTTTTTTTAATTTTTCCAAGGATAGAATGTCCGCCTGTGCGCCACCCAGGCACATGGCATTTGCACGTTGGGTAAAATGTTCGAGCTCGCCATCGGAATGGGCCAGGTCTACGTATCCCCGAGGGGAGTACATGATATTAAAATTCAAATCCCGGCTTAGTGAATCCCATAACTCCAGGGCAAAGTTTTTTAACCTGAAACTCGCCTCGAGAAAATAATCCGACCGTACGATGGTGGTATTCCTTGCGGTATTGCCGCCACCAATCCATCCAGCTTCGAGCACTGCTACATCGGTAATGCCGTGTTGGCTGGCCAGGTAATGGGCTGTGGCTAAACCGTGACCGCCTCCGCCGATAATGACAATGTCATAGTTCGAGCGCAGTTGGGAATGGGGAATAATTTCTGGCCATTTTCTGCCACTGATCGCGCGTCCCAGTAGTGATAGTCCCGAGTACCCCATTCGAAATTATTTCTATGTTTTTGGGATTAGCCATGGATCATTTTCCATGACGATAATTAGAGATGGTCCGTCGTGCGCAAACCCATCCCCTAGGGCCTTTGTGAATGAATCTGCATCGGATACCTGTACTCCAGGACAACCAAATGCATCCGCCAGTTTGACAAAATCCGGCGCTTTTGGATTCACCCCAATTTCGGGAATACCGCGTTTAACCATGCCATCTCGAATCATGGCGTAACTGTGGTTGTGCCAGATTACAATTGGAATTGATAATTGTTCTTCCACCGCAGTGGCAATTTCGTTTACCGTAAACATCAAACCGCCATCCCCCACCAGGGCAATAACCTTGGTATCGGGCCGGGCAATTTTGGCGCCGATGGCATTGGGTACTGCGCAACCCAGGGTGCCGAACCCCGCAGGATAGAACCAGGTGCGAGGTAATTCGGTTTTCATCGCCGCAGTACCGGTATAAACCAGTTGGGCGATGTCTCCCATGATAATCGCATCATCAGGCAACTGATCTCGAAGCAGGTTTAACAGGGTGATGTGCTGGCGCTCCACTGCAGTAAATTCTTTAAACTGCTGATCACGAACGCCATCGAGTTCATCAATTGTGTTTGATCTGCCAGTAGATAATTTCCGCGACTTTAAATCTGCAAGCATCATCTGACATGCCACCGCCGCATCACCGAGAACCGCAACCGTCGCCGGAAACGCATCATTAAATCGAGCGGGATCGATGTCCACCCGAATTACTTTGCCGTTTACCGGCAAGTCATAAATAAAGCTGTCCGCCTCACCAAGCTCGGTTCCAATTGCCAGCACAACATCAGCCTTCGCTAAATAGGCTTGCACCGCAGGGCTGATCACGCCGCCGCCAAGACTCAATTTATTCGAATCCGCAACAACTCCCTTGCCTGCATTGGATGCGATGACGCCGATGTTTAATAACTCGGCCAATTGGGCTACCTGATTAGAGGCGAGCTGGGCACCGCCGCCCACCATCATAATCGGGTTCGATGCGCTCTCCAGCAAATCCACCGCAGAACAAATGGAATCCTGGGGCGGATTGGGCCGTTGTGCCGGATTAAACACTTTCCATTTTGCTTCATCTTCCACCGGCATTTCCATGACATCGATGGGAATGGCAATATGTACCGGTCGGGGCCGCCCAGAATGAAAAACCGTGAATGCCTGGGCCACCAGTTCCGGGACCTCTGACGGATGATGCACCATGACGCTAAATTCAGTGATGGGTCGAGTAATGGCACATAAATCCGTGGTCTCGTGTAACCGGCCCCAACCTTTGCCCAGGGATGGACTATCGTTGGCACTGGAAATGACCAGCATCGGTATAGAATCGGCATAGGCCTGACCAATACCAGTGGCCGCATTGGTAACCCCCGGTCCGGTGATAATGGTGCAGACGCCGGGCTCACCGGTAACCCGGGCATAGCCATCCGCCATAAAGCTCGCACCCTGTTCATTACGCGGGGTCACCGCCCGAACATTGCTACCTTCTATTCCCCGATACAATTCCAGGGTGTGCTCACCGGGAATCCCGAAAACCGTATCTACCCCATAGCCCTCGAGCAGGTGCATCAGAGCTTCGCCGCAAGTTTTTGTTACCATAGTTACCTCGTTAATGATTTATAGCGATAAATAATCGCCAGCGCTGATGCTACAACGCAAAATACAATGTCGTCAACATCTGTGATCACTGTTTTTGAATTATTTATTGTATTTAATAGGGTCAGGAAATAGAATACTGTGATCACAGTATAGATAATTAAATCAATATGAATTCCTCGATCTCTCCAAAACCCGTACTCAAAACCATCGATTTTTATATGGTCGGCATTTCCAGACTCCCCGGCATCGATCAACCAATTAAGCTCTCTTCGAATGAATCCGCCCTTGGTATGAGCCCCCTGGCCATTGAGGCCGGCCAAAAAGCCATAAAAGACGGGCATTTGTATCCAGAGGTTGATACAAATCGAATCGCTGAGGCCATCGCTTCCCGATTCAAGCTGAATCCGGAACAAATGGCGTTCGGTCCCGGATCTGACGAGTTATTGCAGCGAATCGTTAATACCTTTGCAGGCCCAGGAGAAGAACTGGTTCATAGCAAAAATGCCTATATGCAATTCCCAATTTACGCCAAGGTGGCAGGGGCCACCCCTGTGGCCGCCAATGACCAGGACTTTCACTATGACGTCGATGCCATCCTCAATGCCGTGACCGATAAAACCAGAATAGTTTTGATTGCAAATCCCGACAATCCATCCGGCACCTATTTAAGCACCACAGAAATCAGGCGACTACACAAGCGCCTGCCCGGCAATGTATTGCTAATCATCGACGCCGCATATGAAGAGTTTGCATTGGCAGCGGATTATGAATCGGCAACCAAACTGGTTGATGAATTCGACAATGTCATCGTTACCCGCACCTTTTCAAAAGTATATGGCATGGCAGGTCTGCGCCTGGGTTGGTGTTACGGCCCTCAATGGGTGGTCGAATTGTTAAACACCATTGGACCTTCGTTTCCGGTAAACACCGTGGCCTATGCTACGGGAATTGCATCCATTGAAGACAACCAGCATATGCAAACCGTTTTGAATCACAACAAATACTGGACCTGTGAGCTGATCAAATCGTTTACCGGGATGGGGTTAAAAGCCTACCCGAGCGAGACCAATTTTGTACTGGTTGGTTTTCCGACAGACTGCGGCTGCAGCGCTGATGAAATGAATCAGCATTTAAATCGAAACGGCATCATTCCCCGGCAATTTGCGGTGGATACCTTCGCGGACAAGCTCCGGTTCACAGTCGGGCAACAATGGGAAATGGAAAAGACTATTTCGGTGATGTCTGATTATCTAAATTAAACTCGACAATTATTTTAGGAGCCATGTTCGGCACGATTACCGTTTACAGGTATTGCTGGCAACTTTGTTGTAAAGTCCAATGCCTCGATAAATTTGTCAGCACCCGAACACCACAATGCAAAACTCCGAAGCCAGCAATGGAAATACCCGCAACGTAGTTGTATTGTCCATATGCGCCGCACTTTTTAACAGCGGCCGCACCCTGGCATTCATTACCATGTCCCTGGTATCCATTTCCATGCTCGGGGACAACCTGACTCTGGTTACTGCGCCGATAACCATGATGCTGGTTGGCACTGCTATGGGCACACTGCCTTCGGCCTACATCATGAGCATGATTGGACGTAAATGGGGTTTCTTCATTGGTGGTGCGGTCGGCGCAATTGGCAGCGCCGTAGTCGCTATGGCGGTTGCCAATCACAGTTTCATGCTACTCAATATTGGCGCCCTGGTATTCGGGCTGTATGGCGGTGCCGCCCAGCAGTATCGATTTGCTGTGGCCGATGTTGCCCCGGAACATCTCAAAGCCAGATCGATATCCATTGTGATTGCCATGGGGGTTGTGGGTGCATTTGTAGGCCCGGAGACCACCCTGATGACTAAACATATTTTCAACATGGTGCCCTTTGAAGGCACGTTCTGGGCGCTTACCCTATTTTGTGTTTTGGCCGCAGTCATTGTCCTCGGGATCGACATCCCTAACCCCAGCCGGGACGAATTTTCGGATACCGGCCGGCCCTTAAGTCAAATATTTGTTATTCCTACGTTCATGGTGGCATTGATTGCTGCGTTATTCGGTTATTCAGTAATGAACCTGTTAATGACGGCGACGCCAGTGACCATGCGTATCGACATGTTTACCGATAATAATATCGCACGGGTAATCCAGTGGCATGTGGTGGGGATGTTCGCCCCGGGATTTTTTACCGGGGCGCTGATAAGACGCACCGGCGTGGTTCGAGTAATAGTTGCCGGCGGGGTGCTTCTACTGTGCTCGGTAATTGTTGCGCTTATGGGCAACAGTTTTATTCACTATCTTGGCGCACTGGTGTTTTTAGGCATAGGCTGGAATTTCACGTTTACCGGCGGTACTGTATTAGTTACCGAAGTTCACGCCCCATCCGAGCGGGCCAAGGTCCAGGGTACAAACGATTTTATTTTGTTCACCGGTCTTGCCCTTTCCGCTCTGCTCGCCGGAGTCATCTATCACTATCTGGGATGGAAATGGGTCAACCTGGCAACATTGCCGTTTATCGCCAGCATCCTGGTTTCAGGTATCTGGCTACGATCCATTCGCAAGAAACAAGCGTAAAAATTATTATTGATCAACTCTGATTGGCGGGCGATAAGATTGCCAGTTAAAGTGTTTCTCCAGAAGTGCCGAAACCTGAAGCACTACATGATCCTGACCGGAATGCCCTGACAGTTGAACCGCGCAAGGTGGTTTATCTTCAGCCAACATAATCGGCAACGATGCGGATGGTTGCCCTGTCATATTACAAATGGTGGCGAATGGTGCAAAGGCATCACCCTGGGTGCTCCACTTTTCATAATCAAAATTTATCGACTGGCTGTCAAATTCTCCCACTCCAACGGGATCCGATCCCAAAGATGGCGTCAGCAACAAATCCAGGTTAGCCATAGAATTCATAAGCTTGACACTGTTTTGATGGGCATTTTGCCGGGCATGATAGTGGTCCATGGCAGACATAGAGCTAATAAGATCACGGATATACCAGGTCATCGCCCCTAGATCTTCGCGCTCGGGCTCTCGTCCGATTTCTGCAATACGCCGATTCAATTCGAACACCACATCAAACATCCACAATGTACCCATCCATTCACCCAGATCAAGATCTTGAGGAAATTGATAATCAATCAGTTCATGACCCGCATCAGACAATACATCGCTTGCCAATTTCACTGCGGCCTGATGCCGCTCTGGGGTTGGGTGACCTTCAGGAGTATTTGTACAAACACCGATGGTAAGCCCTGGAAGGGGATCATCTAGACACTGAAGATAGGACGAAACCCCACGCCGGATCGGATATCGACTACCCAGTATGGGATGAGCAGATGCATCGAGAACCGCAGCACTATCCCGCACCGATCGACTCAAAACGTGATCCGAGTTAAAGCCGCTGGCCAGTTCCTGTTGAAAAGAATCAACCGGACACAACCCCGTGGTTGGTTTCAGACCATAAACCCCACAGCATGCCGCGGGGATTCGAATCGAGCCACCGAGATCGGTGCCATGGGCTACCGGCACCATGCCCGAAGCTACCGCCGCCCCGGCACCACCGCTGCTGCCGCCAGTGGTCATGGACTTGTCCCAGGGATTGAAGGTGACGCCCCGAAACACAGGCTCGCAGACATAGTCTTCGGCAAATTCCGGGGTGTTGGCTTTGCCCATTACAATTAATCCAGCACTGCGCCAGCGTTTGACAATTTCACTGTCTGCGCGGGGCTTTGCATCCTTAAAAAACCGACACGAAAAGGTAGTGGGCATGTCATGGGAAAATACATTGACGTCCTTTAGCAAATAAGGCACACCAGACAGGGGGGTATCACTCGATTGACCTTTTGCCACCTTCCGCGCATTGGCATAATTTTTCATGACCACGGCATTGAGTTCCGGATTTAATGTTTCTATGGCTTCAATGGCGGTTTCAACCACTTCCAGCCGGGATACCTCCCCCCGGGAAATGGTCTCAGCTAGCCCGACAGCATCCAGCCCAACATATTCATTTAAATTCATAATCTAGTAATTTCGAAAAATTTTGGTAACAATTGCCAACTATTTCGCAAACAGTTTACACAACTCCCCATCTGCAATTTGCTGACTGGAAAATTCAAAGGTGCCTTTATCCAGCATTTCCCTCGCGGCCTGGCGGACAATTCCAAATGTAGTTCGGGCCAAAGAACCGCCGATACTAACCCGGGCCACCCCCGCATCCTTAAGCTGGGCCAGGGATATTGGCGAGCCGGCAAGCCCCATAACCACGTTAATCGGTCCATTGGCTTCTGCAACCAGATTTTTTATGGTTTCAATATCCCTGATCCCCGGAACATATAAGACGTCTGCGCCTGCTTCGCAGTATCGATTTATCCGTTTCACCGATTCCTTGAACGGATCTGAATGCCCGACCAGGTAACACTCGGCCCGCGCGGTTAAAATAAATGGATAGCCCAGATTACTAACTGCCTCCTTGGCAGAGCGCACCCTTTCCACGGCGAGTTCAATATCATAAAGCGGATCTGACTTATCACCGTTAAAATCTTCGATGCTGGCGCCAACTACCCCTGTGGCAGAAATCCGTTGGACATTTTCATGCACCGCTTCAGGGGAATGGCCATAACAATTTTCACTGTCCATGCTCACCGGAATATTTACCCCACCTACAATTCTTGCGGTCTCATCCAGAGCGGTATCAAAAGATAGTGCCCCTGCGGAATCCTCCACACCTAAACCGTATGCGATCCCTGCGCTGGTGGTACCAATGGACTCAAATCCCGACTGCTCCAGCAATACGGCACTTCCAGCATTCCAGGCATTGGCCATAATGAATATTTCTCCCGACGAATGCAGGTTCTGAAACTTGATCGCTTTATCTTGCATATAAAATCCTCAATCTTAATTTTCCTGAGATTGACACGATGCTAGTCAAATTGAACTGGCCTTGCAATACGTATTCCCGCTGATATTCAAATTCTATGCCAACATAGTGATAGCATCCCAATTGCATACAAGAGATAATTCTTCATCTTCTCTATTTTCTGCAAGGCCCCAGTGAAAAGCTATTCCAAAACTCGAACCCGCCAAGTATTGTTTCTGCTCGGATTGCTGCTAGGAGTGGTGTCGTTGCTTTCCCTGATGTCCGGGGTAATCTCAACCAGTTTTTCTGATGTCACTATGGTTCTACTGGAAAGAGTAAAGATGGTCTTCTCAGGCACTGAGGAAGTGAGCGACCCACAATTATCCATGATAGTTTTTCAGATCAGAATTCCAAGATTGCTACTGGGCATTCTGGTTGGGTCGGGATTGGCAATTTGTGGCACGGTGATGCAGGGATTGTTTCGAAACCCCATGGCAGACCCGGGTTTACTCGGTGTCTCATCCGGCGCTGCGCTAGGCGCGGTATTTACCATCGTCATCGGGCTTAGCTGGTTTGGCGGACTGCTGTTATCCATTGGTACATGGCTGTTACCGATAATTGCGTTTATCGGCGGCCTGATCAGCATCACCGTGGTCTACCAGCTTTCCAGGACAAACAACAAAACCGATGTACCAACCATGTTATTGGCTGGTATCGCGGTAAATGCAATTACCGGTGCGTTAATCGGATTGCTCAGCTATATCGCTGATGATGCGCAGTTGCGGGACTTAATTTTCTGGAGTCTGGGTAGTCTGGAAATCAGCAACTGGTGGGAACTTGTCATCGGCACGATTTTGATCTTGCCTGGAATTTGCGCCATTCCATTATTCGCCAATGCCTTAAATACCAACCTGCTGGGTGAAAACGAAGCGCGCCATCTCGGCATTAATATGGAAAAGGTCAAAAAGCAATTAATAATCCTGATTTCCCTGATTGTCGGCGTTTCGGTATCCTTGAGTGGCATCATTGGTTTTGTCGGCCTGGTTGTACCCCACCTGTTGCGAATAGTCATTGGTCCGGACCATCGGCTGCTGCTGCCAGCGTCTGCCTTATTCGGCGCATCGCTACTGGTCAGCGCTGATGTCATCGCTCGCACTTTGGTAGCCCCTGCTGAAATCCCTATCGGCATAATTACTGCTATTTTGGGTGGCCCATTCTTTCTCTGGCTGCTGGTTCGTTATCATCAATCGGGCAGGTCATTCAAATGATCGAAGTGTCTAACCTGACTGTCGCAATTAACGACAATACCTTGTTGTCGAACATCTCCCTTGGGTTCAACGCCGGACAACTAAACGTTATCGTCGGGCCAAACGGTGCTGGGAAAACCACATTATTAAAATGTATTGATGGTGAAATTGTTCCGACATCAGGAAATATCCAGATCGATGGCAAATTACTAAATCACTGGTCCGACCTCGATCTTGCCCGCATGCGTGGGGTTTTGCCACAACACTCCAGCCTGGATTTTCCATTTACGGTAGAAGATGTTGTGCTCATGGGGCGCATACCCCAACCTACATCGGACGGTCAAAATCGTGACATCGCACAACAGGCTTTAGAGGTTTGTGATTGTGGAGAGCTGATTACTCGCAGTTACACCAGCCTGTCCGGTGGTGAGCAACAACGCGTTCAGACCGCTCGGGTTTTTGCGCAAGTTTGGGACAAGTATGGAGGCCTCAATCGATACTTGCTGCTCGATGAACCCGTGTCCGCACTGGACCTAAGTCATCAATATGGATTGATGAAAAATCTGAAAAATTTTGCAGAAAATCAGAATATTGGAATTATCTGTACCTTGCACAATCTGAACCTTGCCGCCCAGTTTGCTGCTCGTTCCATTGTCCTGGATCGTGGGTTGGTTGTAGCAGATGGCCGGCCCCAGGATGTCTTTACCGAAGAGACCTTAAGTAATGTGTTCAATCTCGATGTTAGGGTTTCAGGTCATCCCGAAGATGACAGGGTGCCTTTGATTATTCCAAAGCTGGATGGATCGAAGTAGTCGTCTCGCTTTCAATTTAAACCAGTTTTGAAAATGGATTCCGGATAATTCCCGCTTTCGCGGGGATGACGTACTTTAACTTTCCGGGATGACGGTGAATTACAGTTTCTGCGCGCCTGTCATTCTGAGTGAAACGAAGAATCTAATTACCTATCAACTAGTGGATCCTTCGTTCCTTCACTACGTTCAGGGCGGAGCGCGACGCGATTCAGGATGACGGTGGGCAACTAGTGCGGGTTATCGGGTCGCATCGAGATCAATGCATAATTTTCGTATTCCCATGATCATTCTTGCGGTGTGTCGATGCATGACATCTGAATTCACGTAGACATAATTACTTTTTGCAACGGCAGTAATACTTTTCCAGGGTTCCCACATGGACAATTCACCGGTTGCATCTCCGGCGTTTCCAGTAATAATGACGTCGGGATTAGCCTCAATAACGGATTCAACACTCACCCTGGGTGCAATTATGGAAAGGTCGGAAAACACATTTTCAGCGCCGCAAATTTTCAATACTTTGGTAATAAAGTGATCGCCATTCAATGTTATTAACGGGTCGCTCCAAATTTGGTAGAAAACCGATTGAATTGAAACCCCAGCGTATTCTTCTTTTAACTCCGCAATCTCCTGACGCAATTTTTGAGGATGAGAGCTAATTTTTTCCTGCGTATCTCCAAGAACCGCCAGGTCTAAAATATTCTCAATAATGTCTTCGAAGTTACCCGGCTCTGAATAATAAAGGACATATCCAAGCTCACTGAGCTTTTCCAGCTTGCCTTTATTGGTTGCAGTCTGCCAGACAACGATCAAATCCGGCTCAAGCGCGATGATCGCTTCAATATTTACCTGACTGGAACTGCCTACGGAAGGGATTTCACTAGCGGCCGATGGGTATTGGCTATATTCATCAACACCAACGATTCGGTCCCCTAATCCAGCTGAGAACAGGTTTTCGGTGTTGTGTGGAGATAGACTGACGATTCTACTGGCGGGAAATTCAAGAACCACCCGACGGTCAAAGTCATCCGTGACTTCGATGCCGGCAAAGGCTGATTCTGCAATTAGCGCAAATAAAACAACCCACAATTTTAATTGCGGGCCAGATTTCATCGGTTGGCAGGTTTGTATCTGAGCGTTGCCAGAAAATTGGTACCGTCCTGGTTGAAAAATGCGGCGGTCTCGTAATTTTCATCAAATAGGTTATTAATTTTCAACCCGGCTACCCAGTTCTGATTGATGCGCATTTCGCCAAACACATCGACCAGGGTAAAGCCATTTAGTTTGGTGGTATTTCCAAGGTCATCAAAACTGTCATCCTGATTAAAAATCGATCCACCCATTGAGAATCGACCAAAGATTTTTGTGGCATCCAGGGAAATAATACGTTCGGCCCGTCTAGGGAGGGTGTTTCCCTGATTCGCGCCGGCACTGTCATCTTCAGGTTTTTGCAAAGTTAAACTTACCCCTACATCCCATCCTGCCAGTGTGGTATGTCCCGAAAATTCAATCCCGGAAATTTTTGCTTTTTCCACATTGGCGGGTAGGAACGTCGCCGCATCAAATCCAATCAGATTTTCGATCTCTGTCTGATAAATATTGACCGCCCATCTTCCACCTGGGACTGCATTTGAAAATCCAATGTCGATACTTTCAGATGTTTCTGGAGCCAGATTCGGGTTACCAAAGTCGGGAAAATACAGTTCGTTAAATGAAGGCGCCTTGAATGCAGTACCAAATGATGCGGTGACTCTTTTGCCATTCCCTAAATCTCTGCCCCAACCGATTCCGCCCGTAGTTTCATCGCCAAACTGCTCGTTATCATCAGTGCGGATTGAAACTTCAAATGAATTCTTCGCAATGGATGTTTGATAGGCTACAAACACCCCAGTGTTATCCCGACTGGTTACGGTAAATCCGCCAGTACCACTGACTTCATCATCGATGTAATCAATGCCGGCAATAACAACGCTATTTGAACCCACCTGAAAATCGTTTTGAAAACTAACCTGACTGCGTTCGGTATCGAATGTGGAGGCAAATGCACCATTTAAAAAATTATCCGATTGATCTTCGGTTTTGGCCAAAAGCAAAGTTGCGTCCCATGAATCGCTAACCGCAAACAACGATTTCACACTGGTCACGCTGGTTTTAGTTTCACTTTGATTCTGAAACGAACCATCAAATTCAGTTTCATTGCTGGAAACAAATACATTGCCTTCGAGCTGAAATCGCTGATTAATCCGGGTCCCGCCACGCAGGGATATCGAATCGTTGTCGTAGCTGTCTTCATCCGGTTCCACGGTAAAGCAGCCAACGAAAAGATCGGGATCCCCGCGGCAATCATTTATACCGTCGGTGGAAAGTGTGGAGACGCCAAGACGATACCAGCCACTTTCGCTCCCACCGCCGATCCCGGCATCGAGTTTTGATAAGCCATTGCTGCCTACGCCTATGCTGAATTCTGGCTGAGCTTCCCCGGAGCCTTTTTTGGTGAATATCTGGATTACGCCGCCGATGGCTTCGGAACCATACAAACTCGATCTGGGTCCACGTACAACCTCAATTTTTTCAATTTGATCAATGGGTAAATCGTGGAATGGCGTGGTTCCCAATGAGGCTGAACCCACCTTAACCCCGTCCACCAGAACCAGAACCTGATCGGAATTGGTGCCACGTAAAAATATAGAGGTATTTTTTCCGATGCCGCCATTATTTGAAAATGATATCCCGGGAACTTCTTTTAATACATCTGAAAGCTGGGTAGCCTGCTTTTGTTCGATGTCTTTTCGGGTAATCACCGTTACTGGCGCTACGGCTTCATCTACCGTTTCTGCACTGCGAGATTCGGTGATGACAATGGTGAGAGGATCGTCCGCTGCTATGGCCTGTTGAGAAACGGAAAGAATTACGGCACTGGCAATGCCAGCTAAAAGTGGTTTATTCATTTTTAATACCCAGATTCTGCACGCACCCGTGCATATTCTAGTTAATGGCACCATCTGCATGGGCCACACCTGGGTTCAGGCCGGTCTCCGGACTCATGACAAAAAACCTGCGCCTTCCCACACAATATTCTGTGCAGTGGCTATGGCAGATTTGGCTCATTCACCGTTGCGGGGGCAGTGCTGGGATCATGAATTTCTCACTCACCAGCTTCCCGTTTTGCTTCTCTTGAAGCTCCCGAACACGGGTTGATACTAATTCAATTGGAATTCAATAACAACGGATACATTCAAAACGACATGGCTAATTTGCAGGCTTTACAGCGGATGGATAAATTTTCGTCGTTTACAGGTAATGAATTCTATTCTGATGCTTCGACGGTAAAAACCGAACCCTGGGCACCGGTTACCCGAACTTCGGTACCTTTTTTCAGTTTTGGCCCGGTCACCTTCCAGTGACTGTCATCAACTTTGATTTTGCCAACGCCCTGCTCGATAGATTCGCTCAGTGTAAATACCCGGCCAATATATTGCTGGGCTCGACGATTCAAATTGGGAATTTCGGATTCGGTTTGTTTATTCACCAAATAGCGTCGGGATATCATAATGCTGAAAACTGACAACACCGAAAAAATTAAAAATTGCATCTGCCAGGTTATATCCGGGGCAACGAATAATATCAGCGCTGTTACCAGGGCTGAAGCGCCAAGCCACAGAAAAAAAGTAAATGGCGCTAAAAGCTCAAATCCAAATAGAACCAGGCCAACGATAATCCAGCTCCACCAGGTCAAACCAAGTAAATAGTGCATGTTTAACTATCCGATTTTTTATCCGAGTTAAAGGTTTCTTTGACCAACTCAGAAATTCCGCCGATGGAACCAATCAGACTGCTGACCTCCATGGGTAGAAACATAATTTTCTGATTGTCTGCAGTACCAATGGTTTGCAAAGCCTCAACATATTTTGTCGCTACAAAATAGTTCACCGCTTGCATATCCCCAGCGGCTATGGCTTCTGAAACCATTCGGGTTGCCTCGGCTTCAGCCTGAGCGAGTCGCTCTCGAGCCTCTGCCTGTCTAAACGCGGCTTCTTTATCACCTTCGGCATCGAGAATCATGGCCAGTTTTTCGCCTTCTGCCTTGAGAATGGCTGCCTGTCTTAATCCTTCTGCTTCCAGGATCGCCGCTCGTTTGTCCCGCTCGGCTTTCATTTGTCGAGCCATAGAGTCAACCAGATCCGCTGGAGGTGAAATATCCTTGATTTCGATTCGAGTAACTTTTATTCCCCAGGGTGTTGTCGCCGAGTCAACAATTTGTAAAAGTGCGGTATTAATTTCATCTCGCTTGGAAAGGGATTCGTCGAGATCCATGGAGCCAAGCACCGTCCTTATATTGGTCATAGTTAAATTCAGCGTCGCGTTTTCCAGCTGGTTAACTTCATAGCTGGCTTTGGCGGCATCGAGCACCTGAAAAAATACAACACCGTCAACCCGTACAACCGCATTGTCTTTTGTTATGACTTCCTGAGATGGCACGTCCAGAACCCGTTCCATCATATTCACTTTCGCGCCAATAGAATCGATAAATGGAATAAGAATATGAAAACCCGGGCGCAGGGATTTTGTAAACCGGCCTAGTCGTTCAACGGTGTATTCGTAACCCTGATGGACAATGACAACACCCTTAAAAACGATTAGAACGGCAACGACGATGATGATGATTGCTGCTGTAGAGATTCCAAACATATTCATTTCCTTAAATTAATTAGCGATTTCTTTGGTAGACCTTTAATAGTATGGGGTTATAGCTGTATTAATCAATGCTTTTTTCACCATAATGCACCTTTATAATGTATATAAGCTATTGATTAATATAATTATTTAATTAATATATTGTGCAATACCCCGTCACTAACTATACTGTTGGAATTGAAGATTAATTGGACAGGACATTGATCAGTTCTATTTTACCAAAAGTAAAAATATATCCCCTGGCAAGCACCGCCATTGCCAGTCTGATTGGATTCATTGTGCTGTTTGAAACCGGTGTTATTTTCCCCATTAGTCACGAAAACAGTACAGCAGGCATCCAAACAGCCCAGGTTGAATCACCTGAAACTGATGACCATAACAACAGCCAAAGGCCCATCAGCGCGGAACAAAGTCCGGAATACATTGCTCTGGAACTCGATGCTATCGAGCAGAAACAGGTCGACAACACCCATAAATCTGTTGTGGGGTTTGACCCCAAACTCGCAGCTTTGCTTGCAAACGGGGAATTTGCACAATTGCGGGAAGAGTTGTTGAAACTTGCAGCCGTTGCAGTATCCGACAATGACAAAAATCGCCTGGGCTATATCCTTAATCTGCTGGGTCAGATTTCAATCCAGGAACAGGATTTATATTCCGCTGAAGTTTACCTGGCTGAAGCGCTGGATATCTTTAGAAACCTCGAAGATGAAATTGGATCTGCCCAGGTATATCTGCAACTTGGGCGCACCCATCTCAAATCGAGACAAATCGCCCGGGTTGCGGGCACGGCCTATGACGAATTACAGGTGGGTCGGTGGTACTTGAACCACGGATTACTTAACATTGCTGAAGAATATATTGTTAATTCCATTGAAAATAACCTTTCCATCAATCGATACGGCTCCGCAGCGAGCGCATACGAATCCCTGGGGAAACTATATTTGCAGCTTGATGACTATGAGCAGGCTACCGCAGCGGTGTTTAAATCGGCGCGTATGTTTTCTGCATCAGGTCAGAAGTACCGGGCCAAACAGGTGCTGAAACTTATGCCTCAATCCGAACGTGATAACAATGAACTAACTCAATTATCTGGGGAAATCGAATCTAACTATCAAAATTATAAAGACAGTATCCTTCAAATTGAACGCGCAAAAGATTACAAGAGACTCTATCGATATTATAGAAATACAGGGGACCAGGAGCGCGCCTGGAAATTCAGACTTCTGGCCAATAACTCTCTTGGTGAAATTTCGAAAAGAGCTTTGTTTCATCGGCAACAGGGGGTGCTGGCGATTTTGTACAACTCAAATGACGCTATGGATCTGGCTGAAGATTATTTTGTACAGGCCAAACAAACCTTCGATAATAATGGCCTGGTCGAATTATCCGACGAAACCGACCAGCTCAACCGGCAGGTTTATTAATCAAAAGCGAGTCGTTCGAAATTTTTCATTGTCGAAAAATTCGACGTTGTGCAATTCTACACATGGATTCTTCGTTTCACTCAGAATGACGAGTGCGCAGAAACTATAATTCATCGTCATCCCGGAAAATTCTGCCGGGAGCAGAATTTCGCGTAGCCCCAACGGGGTGAGTATCAGGGATGATACGAACAAATCCGCTATGGATTATCTCGTCATCCTGAGGAGCGAAGCGCTCCGTCCTGAACGTAGTGCTTGTCCTGAACGAAGTGCTTGTCCTGAACGAAGTGAAGGAAAGGAAAGGAACGAAGGATCCACTAGTCGTTACGTAGATGAATTCTTCGTTTCACTCAGAATGACAGGCGCGCAGAAATTAATATTCATCGTCATCCCGGATTCGCCTGAGTCATTAACAGTTTAAAACGGTAATTCCAGATCCGGTTTTACCGATAAATAAAGCGATCTGAAATGCCCTTGTATATCTTCCAGTTGCTGCTGGCTATTGGCTTCGAATCTCATAATAATGGTTGGTGTTGTGTTGGATGCACGCAACAAACCAAAACCATAATCAAAATCAACGCGCACGCCATCGATTGTGGTGACTGTGGCTGAGTCCATCAGCGCTGGATTGTTCTGGGCAGCTGTCACCAGTTCATCCACAAGGTGATAGTGCTCACCTTCGGACATTTCAAGTCTTAACTCGGGCGTATTCACAGTATCAGGAATTGCAGCAAATACTTCCGCCGGAGACTGATCGAGTTGGGTAAGCAATTCACAAAGTCTTGCGCCGGCGTAAATGCCATCATCGAATCCACCCCATCGATCATTGAAAAAAATATGCCCACTCATTTCACCTACCAGGGCCGCGCCGGTTTCTTTCAATTTACTTTTTATAAATGAATGCCCGGTTTTCCACATCGTCGCAACGCCCCCTTGTTCACGAATGATCTTTGGCAACAATTGTGTACATTTAACATCAAAAATAATCTCTGCACCTTTATTTTGCTGCAGAATCGCCCGCGCAAATAAAATCATTTGCCGATCAGGCCAGATGACATCACCATTTGCGGAAACAATGCCCAGTCGATCGCCATCACCGTCGAATGCCATACCAAAGTCAGCATCATGCTGCTTTACCGCAGCAATCAAGTCCTGGAGATTTTCCAGTTGACTGGGGTCAGGATGGTGATTTGGAAAATTTCCATCAACCTCGCAGAATAATTCAATCACCTCACAACCCAGGTTTCGAAAAACTGCTGGGGCAGTATCGCCAGCCACACCATTGCCGCAATCAACCACCAACTTTAAAGGTCTTGCCAGTTTCACATCATCTTCAATTGCCTGACAATAACTGTGCAGAATATCCTGTTTGCTTATTTCTCCTTGGCCTTCCACAAAATCGTTATCAATCACCCGCTGTTTAATCCTTTGAATTTCTTCCCCCGATAAGGTGGTCCCGCCGATCATCATTTTCAAACCGTTGTACTCTGGTGGATTATGACTGCCGGTAACCATGACTCCAGTACCGGTTTTAAGACTAACCGTGGCAAAGTATAATGCCGGGGTGGGTATTTGGCCAATTTCAATAACGTCACACCCGGTGGAGCAAAACCCCTTTGCCAGCGCAGCCGCCAGTCCCGGCCCGGTTAGACGACCATCCCAGCCGATAACAACTTGACTGATTCCTTGTTCAATAGCTTCACTGCCAAGAGCACGTCCGATTTGCTCAACAATTTCTTTGGTTAAAGCCGTCTCTACAACGCCACGAATGTCGTAGGCTTTAAATATTTCGTGAGGAAAGGACATTGAAAATTAAATCTGGGTTTGAAAATGTGTTGAAAAAATAATATACCGCCCGGAAGGCGGTATGTGAAATAACCGTATAACCTGAAATGTTTAGGCCTGTCAGCCTACCTTATGGATCGCACGCTTATCCACTGCTAGCGCCGCCTCGTGCACCGCTTCGGACAGCGTCGGATGGGCGTGGATGGTTCTGGCAAGATCTTCGGAACTGGCCTGATATTCCATGGCAAGTACGCATTCAGCGATCAATTCAGAAACATGGGGACCTATCATATGCACACCGAGCAACCGATCGGAAGATTTATCCGCAATCATCTTAACAAAACCATGGGCTTCTTCCATTGCCCGGGCACGGCCGGTGGCCGCAAATGGAAAAGAACCGGTATTAAATTCAACCCCTTCTTCTTTTAATTGCGCTTCTGTTTTTCCTACCCAGGCAATTTCAGGCTCGGTGTAGATTACCCAGGGAACAGTGTTGAAATCGATATGGCCCACCCCCCCTGCAATCCGCTCGGCAACCGCAACCCCTTCTTCGGAGCTTTTGTGCGCAAGCATCGGGCCTCGCACCGCATCCCCAACCGCCCAGATGTGGGGCACACTGGTTTTGCATCGATGATCGACTTCAATAAATCCGCGCTGGTCCGTTGAAACACCACAATCAGGGGACAATAATCCTTCGGTTGCCGGTTTACGACCTACGGCAACAATAATTCGATCAACTTCACAGGTGTGTTGCTGTTCCATCTTATCTTTATCTTTTTGGGTATAGCTTAGCTTTAACCCACTGGCGCCGGAATCCACACGATTAACCATCGCACCCAGACGTATATCAAAACCTTGTTTAGTAAACTGTTTTTTGGCTTCCCGGGCCACCTGATGATCTGCAAGGGCGAGAAATTCATCCAGCGCTTCGAGCACCACCACTTCTGAACCCAGACGATTCCACACACTACCCAATTCCAGACCAATCACTCCTGCACCGATGATTCCTAATCGATTGGGCACGCGATCAAAATTCAACGCCCCAGTGGAATCGACTATAAATTCATGGTCGTAAGGAATACTCGGAATTTCCATTGGAACCGAACCCGGCGCCAGAATAATTTCCCTGGCAGCCAGTGTCTGTTTTAGCTGACCATCACCATCCATAACATGCACCTGATTGTCAGGCATTACCCGACCAAAGCCATGAATGCTAGTCACTTTGTTGGCCTTGAACAGCTGGGCGATTCCACCGGTCAGTCCATCGACAATGTTTTCTTTTCGTTTTTGCATCTTGTCAATATCCATAGACACATTCTCGACACTGATGCCATGAGCGGAATACTGATGATTGATTTTATAAAACTGATCCGAGGAATCGAGCAATGCCTTGGAAGGAATACACCCAACATTCAAGCAGGTGCCACCCAAAGATGCGTCCCCAGCCTGATTAACCTGCGCGTCAATACAGGCGGTGTTTAATCCGAGTTGCGCACACCGAATCGCAGCCACATAACCACCCGGTCCTGCACCAATTACAATTACATCAAAACTTTCTGCCATGGTTGACTCCCCAAATTTTTAATTTTTAACAATCCAGCAATAACCTCGCAGGATCTTCCAGCATATCTTTTACCGTTACCAGAAACTGAACCGCTTCCTTGCCATCAATTATTCGGTGATCATAAGACAACGCTAAATACATCACCGGTTGTATCACCACCTCACCATTCTCTGCCATGGGCCGTTGCTGGATCTTGTGCATGCCGAGAATCGCGCTTTGGGGCGGATTAACGATAGGCGTGGAAAGCAGTGACCCAAAAACACCACCGTTGGTTATGGTGAAGGTGCCACCGATTAATTCATCCATAGCAATTTTTCCATCCTGAGCACGCATCCCAAAATCCCGGATCCCGGATTCCACATCAGCAAAACTCATAGCCTCACAGTTACGTAACACTGGGACCACCAGGCCCCGAGGTGATGACACCGCAATTCCGATATCATTGTAGCTGTGACGAACGATGTCTGTTCCATCGATGTATGCATTGACCAGAGGAAAACGCTGCAAAGCGACTACGCTGGCTTTCACGAAAAAAGACATGAACCCCAATTTGGTATTATGTTTTTTCTCGAAAGACTCTTTGTATTTAGACCGCAAATCCATAACCGGCCCCATATTGACTTCATTGAATGTAGTCAACAGTGCCGCAGACTGCTGGGACTGGATTAATCGGTTGGCTATGGTTTGTCGCAATCGACTCATCGGCTCCCTGGTTTCTTCACGGGACCCCGGAACCGACTGGGCGACCTGTGCCGGTTTGGCCTGCGGTGCTGATGCTTTGGCTGAGTCAGCCTTGGGGGCGGGAGTCGATTCTTGTTCACTCCCCGGCGTTACTTCATCCGCGATATGTTTCAACACATCTTCCTTGGTCAGGCGTCCGTCTTTTCCCGTGCCGGCTATGGTTGCAGGATCTATTCCGGCTTCTTCTACCAGTCGGCGAGCTGCTGGACTCATAACCGTATCACCAGCATCAGCGTCCGTCGCTTCTCCTGTCTTCTTACTGGCGTCTTCACCGGCTTCTTCACCAGCTGATTCAGCCTCAGCGGGTGAATCGGATGCCGCGCCCGGCTCAACTCGGGCTAGCACCTGTTCACCCAAAACAGTTGTCCCGGACTGCTCAAGAATTTCCACCAGCACGCCGTCTTCCGGCGATGGTACCTCTAGTACAACTTTGTCGGTTTCAACTTCAATCAGAATTTCATCTCTTGAAACCCTGTCACCCACCGCTTTGGTCCAGTCAAGCAGCAATGCATCAGCGACAGATTCAGGCAACACCGGTACTTTGATATCTATGGTCATAACTTAAATATTTTACTAATTTTTATGAAAATTAATCCTGGGAAATAAATCACTTATTCGGCCAGCGTTAACGCCTCATTTACAATTTGTTGTTGCTGTTTAACATGCAACTTGTAGAACCCAACCGCAGGCGAAGGTGAACCTTCTCTACCCACATAATCGAGAGTTTGTTTTTCAGCTGTAATTTTGCGCAGGTAGTAACTGATTTGATACCAGCACCCCTGGTTCTTCGGCTCTTCCTGGCACCAGACTACCTCAGTTGCATTTTTATATCTTTCGACTTCTGCCCGTAATTCTTTTGTCGGGAAAGGATGAACCTGCTCGAGTCGAATTACCGCGATGTTTTCAATTTTCCGGGCCCTACGTTCCTCCAGGATGTCGTAGTAAACCTTGCCACAACAAATAACCAGCTTTTTAACCTGAGCAGGATCGAGGTTATCAATTTCTCCCAGTACCGGATTGAATTGACCATCAATTAGATCCGTTGGTGCCGAAACAGCTAGCTTGTGACGCAGCAGACTCTTGGGCGTCATTACGATAAGCGGGCGGCGAAATGATCGCAACATCTGGCGTCGCAGCAAATGAAAAATTTGTGCTGGCGTAGTTGGCACGCATACCTGCATATTATGTTCCGCGCACAATTGCAGAAATCGTTCCAGTCGTGCAGACGAGTGTTCTGGTCCCTGCCCCTCCATGCCATGAGGCAACAGCAATACCAGACTACAGATTCGGGTCCACTTTGATTGACCACTACTAATGAATTGATCAATCACCACCTGGGCACCGTTTACAAAATCACCAAATTGCGCTTCCCAGATAACCAGTGATCGGGGCTCGGTAGTTGAATATCCAAATTCGAATCCGAGCACCGCTTCTTCAGATAGCAATGAATTGATAACCAGAAAATCCCGGGTAGACTTGGTTACAAACTGTAAGGGAATATGGGTTCGCGCCTGGGACTGATCATGCAAGGTAGCGTGACGATGGGAAAATGTGCCTCGCCCAACGTCCTGCCCGGACAAGCGAACCTGATAATTCTGTTCCAGCAGCGTGGCATAAGCGAGTAATTCTGCACAACCCCAGTCCATGGCCTTTTCGCCTTTAGCCATGGCAACACGATCATTGAGTATGGTTTGTACTCTCTTATGCACCTCAAAATCGTCGGGTGATTGACTTAAGGTTTCAGACAGTCGGATCAGATTATCATGGCTAACCTTTGTGTCCACCTGCTCACGCCAGTCTTCACCCATATAAGGCTTCCAGTCCAGGGTCATAAGCGCTTTGTTGGGATCAATAACCTGTCCGGCAACAACATGGCCTTCGTCCAGACGGTCGCGATACTGCTGGATCATTTTTTTGGCTTTTGCCTCGGTGATCACGCCATCGGCAATCAGTTGATCCGTATATATTTGTCTCGGTGTATTATGTTTTTTTATCTTGCCATACATCATCGGCTGGGTGATGGCTGGCTCGTCGGCTTCGTTGTGGCCGTGTCGCCGATAGCAGACCATGTCGAGCACAACATCTCCACCGAATTTCATCCGATATTCCATCGCCATTCGCGTTGCATAAATTACCGCATCGGCGTCATCGCCATTGACATGTAATATGGGCGCTTGAACTAGCTTGGCAACTTCGGTGCAATACAATGTGGAACGGGCATCCAGGGTATTGGTGGTAAAACCAATCTGGTTATTAATAATGATGTGCACCGTACCGCCGGTAGAGAATCCACGGGTACTGGCCATGTTAAAGGTTTCCATAACCACACCCTGACCGGCGAAAGCAGCATCCCCGTGAATGATTATTGGCACAACCTGCTTCCGTTCTTTATCTTTGCGTCGATCCTGTCTGGCCCGAACCGAACCTTCGACAACCGGACTGATGATCTCGAGATGAGAAGGGTTAAACGACAACGCAACATGAACATTGCCGCCAGGGGTTTGTATATCTGATGAGGCACCCTGATGATATTTCACATCACCGGTCTTGGTATCCGCATCCTCAGTTTCTTCGTACTCGCCTTCAAACTCGCTAAACAAATCTTTAGGCGCCTTGCCAAGAATATTGACCAGCACGTTGAGTCGGCCGCGGTGGGCCATGCCGATAACAACTTCTTTTACGCCGTTTGCCCCAAATTGTTGGATCAGATCCGATAACATTGGAATCAGGGCGTCTCCCCCTTCCAGGGAAAATCGCTTTTGTCCCACATACTTGGTATGTAAATACTTTTCCAGCCCTTCCGCTGCGGTAAGTCGTTCCAGAACTTCAATTCGCTGGGTGTTCGAATATGATTTTCCTGTAGATTCGATTTCAACTTGATCGAGCAACCATCCTCGCTGTTCCAGTCCATTGAGGTATCGAATTTCATAACCAATAGAACGGCAATAAACTTCGTGCATAAATTCAAGAATTTTACGCAGCGTCATCCGACCACCATTAGCCAGATCACCAATATCAAATTCTGTGTCCAGATCTTGCTCGCTTAAATCGTATCGTTCGAGCTGAATTTCCCGAACATCTCCTCGTTGCATAACCCCGATGGGATCGACATCAGCCAGCAAATGACCCAGAGATCGATACGCCATAATCAATTTAGATACATTGGCCTGTTTGCGAATTGAACTTTCAAACCATGCCTGGGAACCGCTTTCAATTGTGCTGCTTCCCGCTGTACTGACATCAGGCAGGGATGAGAAAATTGACTTCCATTGTTTAAGTGTCTCCGAGGCCTCCACGTCTGCTGCTTCATCAACAGATTGCTGATTGAGTGATTCGAGATAAGACATATTACCGCCGCTCAAAAAACCAAAATCGGTAATATTATTTGGGTCGCTGGACTTCATAAAAATACGTTTAAATGGGTGCTAGGATTATAGATTGATCAAAATTTCAAAATTATTTGTACGATAAGTATACCAAAGCAGCGCTTAGTTGCGGCTGCTTAATCAAGAATTCCGTGATTGAGAGATTTGGATCAATGTCTCAAAGAATCGTTCCATATAGCGTACTGCCGCGCCACCCAGAATTTTAATTCCGAGTTCACCGATCCAGCCTTTGGCATTAATTTGTGCACTGTAATGCAGATTTGTTTGTTCAATTCCAATTTCTTCCAGATACACATCCGCAGTCCCATTCACCGCACCAGCAATTCCGGCATTCATGTCAGTCACAAGTCGATACTGTTTCGGCGGATTGGAATCGATTACTTGCATATTCGCCTTAAATGTCTTTTTAATCGGGCCAACCCGAAGTCTGAAACTTGCACAGAACCTGCCCTGGTCAATTAAAGTGACTTCACTGCAGCCTTTTATACACTGCTGCAACACATCTGGGTCGTTTAAGGTTATCCACAGTTCCTCGGCTGACATATCTACCAGATGCTCGCCAGAAAACTTCAATTTGCTGGTATCGGTGGTGAAATTCATGGCTGTGATTATAATAGGGTCAGATGCGACTATTCCACAAAGCCTCTCCTGACCTTAGTTTAAGGAACCTGCGCAAAAATCATCACTAATCAATTTGAGCCCAAACTTTCCAATACTTTCGTTGGAAAACTTCGCAATAGAATAACTATTACGTGGGTTTCCCGCCTTAATCTTGAAAAGATTGTCTAGCAACTTGATTCGCTCAGAATTTTGCAGAGGTTCCTTAATATTATGGTTTAAAATTCAGATTGACTGAAATTTAAGCTACGGGTATACAATTATAGAAAAAATTCTCGACAATTGTTTTGTGAGAATTGCTTGGGGTAATTAGGTTTTGAATTCATCTAAGAAACTAAATTTTCAATTGGTATTTAAAGGTTTATGGTGATAGCTGAACTAAAAGAATTGGGTTATGCACTTGAAGTTAAACATTCGTCGTTTCAATTCATTAATTTAACCCGATAAATGCATAATCTAGAACCAGCAAATATTAGATGTGAAGAATTATTAAACATCAATGGACGACAATTTGATGGCTTCGGTGTAATCCCGAATTGTGATCAAAACGCTGGGCTGAGTGCATTAATGACATATGCATTAAATGGTGTTCGAAATTCACTAAAGCTAAATCTCTTGCCTATCGTGAATTTTGATAGATTAACCACTGCTAATTTTTATAGTAGCTCCCATGGAGAAAATATTTGGAACTACTTTTGGGAGCCGGTAATGGAGTACTCATATGATGATCTAAAAGACTTCGTCAATCGCAGGGTAGTTTCCAACAAGCTCATCACAACATTTACGCCAGAACAAATATCTTACTGGCATCAACATGACCCAGAGAGGATTGGAACTTATTGGGGTAAAGACGATGTTGAAGATCCGTTTACGTGGATGAAAGAAAAACGATTACTCGGACAAAAATATGTAGAAAAATATATTAAAGTTAATCCTGGAATTATCGAAAAAGTAAATCAACTTTTCCGACTTAACCTAGAATCAATCTTTACAATAGGCGTACATATCCGTGGCACCGACTTTGCTTATTCAAGCCCAACACTACCTGAAAAATATTTTGAAGAAATTGAAAGAGTGGTAAGCAAAAAGAACCCTTCTGACTATAAGATATTCTTAGCAACAGATCAGGTTCAATTTGTAAAATTGTTTCAGACCAAATTTAAAGACAAGGTTATAGCTTATGATAGTGCGCGAAGCGAGTCAGATGTTGCAGCATTTAAACTCAAAGATGTTAATCCTTATAAAAAAGGAGAAGATGTTCTCATTGATATTCTTGCGCTATCCAAATGCGATCATATTTTGAAAAGCGCATCGGCGGTAGGCGAGTATGCGCTATGGTTTAATCCTTGCGCCAAGTTCACTGATTTTTCGCTGGAATGCAAATCTGAGACAAGAAATCAGCTATTGTCCAATTCTGCATTTCGAAAAATGAACCTAGATCAGAAAATTCCCATTATCAGATTTTTCTTACGAATACATAAAGTTTTCGATAATTTTATAGACATCTATGTTTTTCAATTTGATCCAAGGGCCAGGACAAGTCTGATAATTGGTATAAAATACATCGTAAACTCGCCGATTTATATGCTCATTCGGTTAACAAAAAAGATTCAAAAAAAGATAAAGCCAATTAAACATTTATAATTGCAGGTGAAGAGAAAATGTCCGAAAACGATTTAGAATTAAAACGTTACTATAAAAACGTTAGTGTCCTGATCACCGGAGGCGCTTCTTTTATTGGAAGTGCCCTGGTAGAGATCTTGGTTAGTAACGGTGCAAAGGTTACGGTCGCAGATAATTTTTCATCTGGTGTCGTAGAAAATCTGAATGAAGTTAAAGATGATACAAATATACTTGTCGGCGATCTAAGAGATCCCTCTTTCTCACAAAAAGCACTTAACAAACAACAAATAGTGTTTCACCTTGCCGCGTCACATGGGGGCAGAGGGTACATAGACACACATCCGGTTGAATGCACCAATAATATGATGTTAGATCATGTTGTATTTGAAGCTGCGGCGAATGCGGGCGTTGAGAAGATTGTGCACGCCAGTTCTGCATGCGTTTATCCAACAAACCTTCAAGAGGATGAAAGTGACAGATATCTGCTTTGTGAGGATGACGCGAATTTTGTTGAACCTGGAAAGGCATTTTCTGATGGTGAATATGGATGGGCCAAACTTATGGGTGAATTGCAATTGGGCGCGTTCCATAAGCAGTTTGGGATTGATGGCGTTGCATGCAGAATCTTTACTGCCTATGGCGAAAGAGAGAACGAATCACATGCGGTAATTGCCCTCATAGCTAAATCCTTAGCTCAGCTTGATCCATTCCCGGTTTGGGGTAACGGCGAACAAACCAGGAACTTTACTTATGTGGGAGACACAATTTATGGAATGGCCCTGGCAGGCGCCAGGTTAAATGGCTTTCACTCTATAAACTTAGGCACAGATCAGCACAATACAATTAATCAATTGAATAACCATATTTTCGATTATCTGGATTGGACGCCATCAGAAATAAATTATCAATTAGGCAAACCTGTAGGGGTTAAGAGCAGAGCATCAGACAATGTAAAAATTCAGCGATTACTTGGCTGGTCACCCAAAACAGATTTAAAAGATGGCATTGCAAAGACTATAGATTGGTACAGGTCAATTGCGACAAATGACCGATTAGCAGAACTGGAGGTTCGCCTTATGCAGCGAACTCATTGATCAGGGCACTAGAATTTCGCTAGTCAGAAGTCTGGAAATCCGGCAAAAGTCTAACCAGACCACCTGTTATACCAACAGCCATGGGTTTGGGATTTTGGGGGACCTCACATGAGATTACTCCAAAAAGTCTCATCTAACCCTGGCTTAAGGAACCTGCGTAAAAGTCATGACCGATCAATTGGAGCCCAAACTTTCCAATACTTTCGTTGGAAAACTTCGCAATAGAATAACTATAACGTGGGTTTCCCGCCTTAATCTTGAAAATTTTGTCTATCAACTTGATTCGCCCAGACTCTTGCAGAGGTCCCTTAATATTATGGTATAAAATTCAGGTTAACTGAAAAATCATAATCATGACAACTTCAAGTTTTAACGAACGCTATAGCCGCCAAATTCGCCTGTCGAAAATTGGCGAGGCTGGACAAAAAAAACTGGTGCAGTCCAGCATCTTTATAGTGGGTATGGGCGGCCTGGGTTCGCCGGTTGCGCTGTATCTGGCGGCGGCAGGAGTGGGACGGATGCGAATTGCTGACTTTGACCAGGTTGATGAATCCAATCTGCAACGCCAGATCATTCATAGTCACAACGATATCGGTGAGTTGAAAGCGGAGTCCGCCGCAAAATCCCTAAAAGCGATTAATCCGGAATTGAAAATTGAAACTCTGGACCATTCATTGGACTACGATGACTTCATCGAATACAGCCAGGGCATAGATTTAATCATCGATTGTACGGATAACTTTCCAACCCGATTCGAATTAAACGACGTTTCCCTGGCAACCCAGATACCTCTTGTATCTGGCGCTGCCATCCGATGGGAAGGTCAGGTAACTTCCTTCGATCCGCGGCGAGCCGATAGCCCGTGTTATCAATGCCTGTACTCGGATAAAAATATCGAAAGTGCGACTTGTGAAATGGAAGGTGTTGTATCACCATTGGTTGGGGTTATCGGTACTATGCAGGCCATGGAGGCTATGAACATTTTACTCGGTGAAGGTCAGCTACATGGTGTGGTCTGGTTATTCGATGCCCGGTCAATGGAATGGCAAAAAATGAAACTACCCAAAAATCCGAATTGCGCAGCATGTGGCAACAAAAATTAACATCTGGTTACCCGATCAGAACAAATAATCAGACTTGGCGAATCTGGTCCAGATTATTGCAAAACCAGTCATAGGTTTGGCTCAGTCCATTCTCGAGCTCAATACTGTATTTCCATCCCAACTTTGATAGCTTGCTGACATCCAGCAGTTTGCGTGGTGTACCGTCGGGTTTGGTTTTATCAAATTCCAGTTTGCCCTGGTAACCCACAACCCGAGCAATAGTTGTGGCCAGTTCTTTTATAGAAATTTCCTTGCCTGTGCCAACATTGATATGGGAAAGCGTGGGTTCCACGCACTGATTAAAAACCCCATTTTCAAGATTCATCACAAATAGACATGCGCATGCCATATCGTCAACGTGCAAAAATTCTCGGCGCGCTGAACCTGTCCCCCAGATGGTTACCGAAGGCGCTGAATTAGATTTCGCCTGGTGAATTCGATGGATTAAACCTGGAATCACATGGCTGTTATCTGGGTGGAAATTATCATTGGGCCCATACAGATTGGTGGGCATCACCGACCGATAGTCCGTATCATACTGCCGGTTATAAGACTCACATAATTTTATTCCAGCAATTTTGGCAATGGCATAAGGCGCATTGGTCGGTTCGAGCTCCCCGGTGAGGAGTGACGATTCAGTCATGGGCTGGGGACACAGTTTTGGGTAGATACACGACGATCCCAGAAATAATAATCTTGAAATTCCTGACATATAGGCCTGGTTAATGACATTGGCTTCAATCATCAGATTGTTGTAGATGAACTCTGCTGGATAGGAATCATTGGCATGTATGCCGCCAACTTTTGCCGCCGCCAAATACACATCGGTTATATGTTCGTCTTTTAAAAACTGACCTAACTTTAAGGCATCGAGCAAATCCAGTTGCGCTTTGGATCTAACGATAATGTTGTGATGCTTTTGACCCTCGAGTTGACGAACAATAGCGGAACCCACCATCCCACCATGACCGGCAACGAAAATCTTTTTTTCTTCGGCTTCAGGCATTTTCCCTGAGATTTACATTTTTCTTCCTGGCGCGTTTCAATGTTAAAGCAGCGTATAAAAATTGAATCAGCAGAAAGGGAATAAAAACAAAAAGCCGTTCGTTTCCTGGAATATTCACCATCCATAACGCACCAAGTCCCTGAAGGAATGCCATGCAACTCAACAGCAACGTGACCTCCATATGGGTATTGCCGCTTCGTACTCTCAATTGGTAGAGATGGGTACGATGTGCTTTGAGTGGATGCTCGCCACTAAATAGCCGGCGAAAAAACGTAAACAGGGTGTCAAAAATAAAATGAAACAACAGCATAGGCATGACCAGAAAGGAGGTATGGGATTCATCATATCTGGCGCCGATTATGGCTAACGTCGCGAATACAAACCCTAAGAATGCACTTCCCACATCTCCCATAAAGATTTTTGCCGGTGGTGCGTTGTAAATCAGAAAACCCACAGAACCGGCTATAATGGTATATCCAGTGATATAAACAAACGTGCTGCCCTCGTAGTAGCTTATGACCATATAGAACAGTCCCGCAATTAATGCCGTGCTGGCAACCAGTCCATCAATGCCATCCATGAAATTGTAGGCATTGGTCAGTCCCAGAATCCAGAAGAATGAAATCACATATCCTGAAATTGCCAGTGGCATTGCATCTGCCCAGGGCATGGACAGGGTATCGATGACAATGCCCGTAGATAAAACCACTGCCACCGCGAAAACATGTGTAACTAATTTAAACAGCGACGACTTTTCCTTAATGTCATCAAAAAAAGAAATTACCGCAATCAGGACCGCTGAAAATATAAAACCAACCATGTATCCCTGGCGAATGAAATCCGCTTTTGCATAATAGGTGACAATGATTGCCATACCGATTAAAAACGTGATAACGATAGAAATACCGCCACACTTCGGTACTGCTTTATGATGAGATGAACGATGGTTTGGGTGATCGAGAATTCGTACATACTTCTGCATCCCCCAGGTGATAAATGCAGCAATCAGGGTAAGAACAACACCAAAGAAAATATGCGTATAGAGTTCTTTAGCTTCCATGAAAGCCGACCATTACTTCGCAATCCAAATATTCACTAGCGATCATCCGGCCTTGACAATATTTTTAGTCTCAAGCATCGCAATCACCATATCCACGCATTCCTGAATATCTTTTTCAGCGGTGTCGACGATGAGGTCCGCATTTTCTGGCTCCTCATAGGGTGAAGATATACCGGTAAAATCAGAAATCTCACCTTTCCTTGCTCTTTGGTACAAGCCTTTCACATCACGACTTTCACACACCTCAAGAGTGCAATCACAGTACACTTCCAGAAAATCCTCATCATGATCCACCATCATTCGAACCCGCTGTCGATCAACCTGAAATGGTGAAATAAATGCAGTCAGGGCAATCACGCCGGACTCGATAAATAATTTCGCCATCTGTCCGATCCTGCGAATGTTCTCCGACCGATCCTGTTCTGAAAAACCCAGATCACCACATAAGCCGTGGCGAACGTTGTCGCCATCAAAAACAAATGTCTTACATCCGCGCTGGTGTAATTCCTCTTCAACTGCATGGGCCAGAGTGGATTTTCCGCTGCCCGAGAGTCCAGTGAACCATAGGATTGTACTTCTGTGGTGGTTCTTGCCTTCGCGTCGTTGGCGGGTTACCGTGGGATGATGCCAAACCGTATTTGTTGATTTATTACTATCTGTTGTCACGTCGATTAATATCTGTGGTCGTTAAAAATTGGGGATTATACCGCCTAATAATGGTGCGGGAGCGGCCTCGCAGCACACGCAATCCGTGCAATATTCTGCCAGAACATCCATGTTCATAGGACCGACGCTATATCAGGTCACAATCATATCGCCCTAATATAGAGGTCAACGCACAGAATTCAAATTAATCTATTTTAATGTCTTGATGTAGAACGCTGATAATGACCCTGGATGATGCGGTCAATAACCATGGCAACAAACAAAATTGCCAACCCTGCCAACATACCCTGACCTTTTGCAGCATATTGCAATGCAACCAGCACATCCTGACCCAGGCCTTTTGCACCAATCAGGGACGCAATAACCACCATGGACAGACACATTAAAATAGTCTGGTTTATACCCGTCATAATCGATGGCATAGCCAGAGGAATCTCGATATCTTTTAGTAGCGTCCATTTGGTGCACCCGAATGCCACCGCCGCCTCTTTGGTAGTATCTGGAACACCGCGCATTCCTAAGGCCGTGAGACGTATAACCGGCGGCATACCAAATATTAATGTGGCCAAAACCCCCGGGGGTTTACCAGTGCCAAAAAAGGCGATGATAGGTATAAGATAAACGAAGGCTGGCATGGTCTGCATAAAATCCAGTACCGGCAATGCGGTATTGTATGCACGCTGACTTTTACCAAACCAGATTCCCAATGGAATACCCATTAACAGACATAAAAAAGCAGCCGCCCCGAGCAGGGCCACGGTAATCATGCTGGTCTCCCATAGACCGCATAATCCGAGATATGCCAATGCCGCTACAGAGAATATAGCAACTCGAGGACCTGCTAGACGCCAGGCGGTGACCACAATAACGGCCATTACCACGGGCCACGGCGTGTCTACAAAAACCGTTTCAAGGCCATCGAGCACCGTCCTGATCGTAACCACGACGCCATCAAATACATCGCCGAATTGCAATGAGATTTTGTCAAATCCATTATCCATCCAAGTCGATATAGGGGAAAAATACTGTTTCTTTTGCACCGGAAACTCCAGCACAAATGGCGCCAGTGCAGGGGCAATTTTCCCTACGGTGAACTTATACAAAGTCAGTGGAACGATGGCCAACCATAAAATTCCGCCGAATGTTGCCCAGGATGTACGAAATCCTGATGCAGTTTTTTCCGGCTCTGCTCGCCAGGAAAGATACTGTTTCTCGTAGCGAATATTGGCGTAATATCCCTGGACCAACCTTAAAATTCCTAGCAAAATTATGCCAACGATTAGATACTTCAGCGCACCAGCTGAGGCATTGGCCGCCTCTTCGATCAATCGATCCGCAACTTTTTTCAGGTTATCCGCACGAGTAAAAATGGCATCTGCGCCGGAATCTCCAGCCAGTTTTGCCGCTTCCGCCTGGGCGTAGAATTCCGTGTATTTATCAGTCAGTTTTTCAACCCGGGCGAGTTTTTCTGCCCCCAACTCTCCCCACAAGCCTTTGCCAATTTGAACCAGCGCCAGAATTTCAAGCACCATAAAGGTCCAGAAGTATCCCCATAATCCCCGTGCAGCGCCCCAGAAAGGCCCCGCCGCCGCGGCCATGGGATTCCAGGACCAGGGAAATTTTGTGGCTGACTGTATTTTGTCAAATTCCTGCCTGTAGTATTTCGCGTTATTCTGAACGAATTCCGAGACGGATCCGCCGGATAGATTTGCCTCTGGCACAATTCCGGTTTCTTTCATTAGTTGTCACCTCCTTTAATACCTTTGAGAAGTGTAATTTTGTTTACCACCCCAATATCTTTATCATCGTCAGTAATAACAATGGGCTGGTCTGTGGTTGTTGAAATATCGATTAGCCCACTTAAATCTGTATCGTGGGGTGTACGCAGCGCCTTTGATAAATCTTCTCCGGGCTGAAGTTTGTAGTCGTCCAGCTTTTCCATAATAGTATGGGCGAAGATTAATTTTAAAGTCGAAATACCTTCGACAAAATCCCGCACGTAGTCATCAATGGGGTTAGTTACAATTTCTTCGGGGGTACCAACCTGAACGATCACACCGTCTTTCATGATGGCGATGCGGTTGCCGATTCTGATGGCTTCGTCCAGATCATGGGTGATAAAAACCGTGGTTTTATCGAGATCAGCAGACAGCGCCATGAACTGTTCCTGTAGTTGCCTTCTTATTAAAGGATCCAGGGCAGAGAAAGGTTCGTCCATCAACAAAACCTCCGGGTCGGACGCCAGGGCCCGGGCTAACCCAACCCGTTGTTGCATACCGCCGGAAAGCTCGCTTGGGAAACGATCTTCATAACCATCGAGATTGACCAGATTAAGGCATCGCTGTGACTCTTCCCAACGCTTGGATTTCGGCTCGCCTTGAACCTGTAGCGGGAATGCGACATTGTCGCGAACAGTTCGGTGGGGAAATAACGCCATATGTTGAAATACCATTCCAATATGGGCTGCGCGCAATTTGCGCAATTCATTCGCGTTAAGGGCCATAACATCTTTACCGAGAACATTGATCTGACCTGCGGTGGGTTCGAGTAATCGATTCAGATGTCTGACCATGGTAGATTTCCCGGACCCGGAAAGTCCCATGACGCAGAAGATTTCACCCCGGGCGACTTCAAACGAGCATTTTGCAACGCCAACCACGCAGCCAAATTTTTCCAGAACCTGGGGTTTAGTCAGTCCTTCATCCTTTATCGCCTGCATGGCTTCATCAGCCCGATCGCCAAAGATCTTCCATACATCATTAAGTACAATTACCTGTTCACTCACCGGTTTGCCTCCACACTGTAGTCGTTAATAATTCATCTTGGATAAACTAAGATTTTTGTCAAGATTATCGCCAGACTACCAGAAAATCACATAAATTCCGACAAGTCACGATATCCAACTGCATGAAGTTTAGTTCGTATTTACCAATAATGGCAAGTTCGATACGAGAGAAATGCGAGGTTAGAAAATCAGCGTCCTACCTGACGTATTATCCAACTTAATTACGAATCCAATTGATCTGGGTTTTACCATTGTAATTGCCTGATCATTTACGGTCTAATCCCAGAAGATTTTATTAAAACAAACCTTTCTAAAATACCATGACTAAATCTCAGAAAGATCCCAGTTACTGGGGAATAGATAATGATTACGGTGTATTACGCGACGTTCTGTTGGGCAAACCTGATTATTTTAAATGGGTAGAAGCCGGTCCATTGATTGGCCGCACCTTAAAAAACATGCACAAAACTGGGATCAAATTTGATTTTGACCTGTCCCAGAAACAACACCGGGCTATGGTGAAAATTTATGAAGATGCCGGCGTGACCTGTCACTTTCTGGATTCAGATCCGGTATTGCATCGAAACTTTTTTGCTCGAGATTCCAGCGCAATGACACCCTGGGGTGCATTGATTTGTCATATGCAACTTAAATGCAGACGTGCGGACTATCATAGCGTGATCAAGTTCTATCAGGAAAATAATATTCCGATCTGGAAATATGCCACCGCCGGGCATTTCGAAGGGGGCGATTTTGTCATTCTTGAGCCCGGTACGGTATTGATTGGATATTGCGGAGAACGTTCCGAACAGGAAGGCTCGGAACAGGTTGCGCAATTTGTACGGGACGAAGGATGGGATGTGGAGGTCGCACCGATCCCTGCCCTGTTTGTTCACATGGATGGACTGGTGGTTCCTCTGGATGAAAAACGGGTTGTGACCTGCCTGGATGCCCTGGAAGGCTGGGTAATCGACTGGCTCAAAAAGAAAGGTTTCAGTTTTGTTGATGTCGGATTCAGCGAAGCCAAAGACCTGGGAGTAAATCTGGTGTCTTTGGGAAACAAGAAAGTACTATCTATGTCCGGCGCAGTGCAACTCAATGACAAAATGAGATCCTTAGGCTATGAAGTGTTTGATCCTGACATGTCTATGTTTACCCTGGGCGGCGGCGGTGTGCATTGCCTGGCTCAGGCATTAAAACGGGATCCGGTTTGAAATTAATTCACCAATCACGGATCCGTGGTTGAATACGTTGAGGTTATTCATAATGACTAATTCAACAGCGATATGAAATCCAGAATTTTTTATGCCCTGCTATTTGTGCTGACCACGTTTGTGAGCAATCAGCTGGTGCAATATTTTGCCCTGAAATCCGTCAATGTCATGGAAATCCAGGGTGTTTTCTCTCCCCAAACCGCTCTGATCGTTACCAACTCGAATGGTTTACATCCGATCATCGACAAGACCCGAGTAAATAGTGGCGTCTATAACAGCAGCGAAAACCAGACCTTAAAACTGGAATTGCAGGACCGGGTGGTAGACCGTTTCCGACTGGATGTCCACCATCAGCAATCCGAATTCCAGCTCAACAATATTTCTCTGTACAGCCATTTTTTCAATACCCCAATCAGCTGGAATGCTGAGCAAATTGAAACCGCTTTCAGCAAACAAGAAACCAGTGAACAGGTAACCACATTTATATTGCACAGCCCAATAAAAGGCAGCAATTTTTTCATATTCTGGATCATCCCAGGGTTTCTTGGACTGTTTGTTGTACTGATAATTCGACACTCTTACTGGAAGGAATTTCCCGCCTATCAGGATTTGCGAAATAATCAGGCGGGCAGAAATAAAAATAATTTCGAACCCCTTGATGGGTTCAGAGGATTGGCAGCGCTGTTTGTTCTGATGCACCACGCCACGATGACATTTAAAGGTTATGGCGGGCTCGGGGTATGGATGTTTTTTGTGCTCAGTGGATTTTTGCTGACTAAGGCATTTATTATTCGGCCGGAAATCAGCGTAGATAGTCAGGCGTTATCCAGTTTTATGACCAGGCGGTTCAAAAGGATTGTGCCCATGTATTTTGTCATGGTTACGGCAATTTTCCTCATTCCCCACCACTACGAAACCGCCATTCGCCATTATCTGTTCATACAGGGCGATGGTCACTTCTGGACTATCCTTGAGGAAATGTACTTTTATTTGCTGCTGCCCATACTGGCGATGCTGGCTTATCTGCTTTTCAAAGGGCGGCCGTTGCCGACAATCATTTTTCTGAGCACTATCGCAATACTCTGGCGTATTTACGGCAGCATAGACGTGGTAACGATCTATGGTTTAAATCATCCACTTCGGGTGGTGTTCGAAGTATTCCTGGTCGGCATGATTGGCGCATACTGGTACCACGGCATTTATTCCAAAAGCCCGAAATTACAGTCCCTGGCAGATAAATATCAGTGGCTTTTGAGCAGCATTGGGTTAATCGGCTTTTTTATATTTATTGATATTTGCAGACGTGACAACTTCACCGGATTTTTTGTTGATATCAAAGGGCTCTCGGTTTACGGTGCCCTGATTTGTCTTGCTCTCATCCTGCTGGCTGTGGTGGGAAATGATCGGTGCTGGTACAAGAAGTTTCTGTCATTCCCACTATTCAGATATATTGGAATCGTCGGATACAGTTTTTACCTGATTCACCCCTATTCTGTATTTATCAGTCGCTACGGTTTTGAACACTTTTTTGCCGTAGAATTTTTAAATGTTTCAGAGGTTTGGCGTTTGAGCATTTCATTTGTTATAACCCTGGCATTGGCAAGTTTTACTTACTCTTATATCGAAAGACCGTTTTTACAACGCCACAAATCAACTTAATTTTATCTTTAATTATGTCCAGTTCAGATCAACTCACTCGAATAAACGGCCAGCGGTTGTGGGATAGCATTATGGCCATGGCAGAAATTGGTCCCGGCGAAAAAGGCGGATCACGACGACTGGCATTAACCGACGAAGACAAGCAAGGCCGCGATCTGTTTATTAGCTGGTGTAAGCAGGAAAACTGCACTATCACCATCGACGACATGGGTAATATTTTTGCTCGACGCCAGGGGACAGATAATAGCCTGCCGCCCATTGCCGCGGGCAGTCACCTGGATACCCAGCCCCATGGTGGAAAATTTGATGGTATCTACGGCGTTTTGTCTGCACTGGAAGTGGTACGAACGCTAAATGAAAATAACATCGATACTAAATCACCGCTGGAAATTGTGATGTGGACCAATGAAGAAGGGTCGCGATTCGCTCCGGCAATGATTGCTTCTGGTGTATTCGCCGGAATTTTTGAAAAAGAGTTTGCCTATTCGCGCCAGGATTCTGATGGTAATACCCTGGAATCGGAATTAAAACGCATTGGGTATATGGGCGATGAAAAGTGTGGCGAGCATGAATTTGGCGCACTGTTTGAAGCCCACATCGAACAGGGCCCGATTCTCGAGCGCGATAATCACCAGATCGGCGTGGTCATCGGCGGCCAGGGCGCGCGTTGGTTCGACGTTACCCTACGCGGCCAGGACTCCCATGCCGGATCAACACCGATGCTAGGGCGAAAAGATGCGCTGGTGGCCGCAGCGGAATTAATTCAGACCATCCAGAATATTGCCCTGGACTATGCTCCTCATGGCGTTGGCACTGTTGGAGAAATGGCGGTATCGCCGAATTCACGAAACACCATACCGGGTGAGATTTTTCTTACCGTAGATTTTCGAAATCCCGATGATGATGTACTCAAGACCATGGCAGACAGCTTTAATGATTGTAGTGAGGCTATCAGTAAAAAGCATAACGTGAAAATAGATGCAAAAGAAATTTGGCATATCGCTCCGGTTAAATTTAATTCCGATTGTGTTGCCGCTGTAGACAAGGCTGCCAACGCGTTGGGGTATGGAAACCAGAAAATGGTCTCCGGCGCCGGTCATGACGCCTGTCAGGTTTGTAATATCGTACCGACCTCAATGATATTTGTGCCCTGCGAAGGCGGCCTCAGTCACAATGAAGAGGAAAGTGCCACCTCCGAAGACCTCGAAGCGGGTTGCAATGTGTTATTGCATGCCATGCTGGAATTAGCAAATTAGCTGGTTTTATGTTGACTATCATCCATGGTATTAGGATTGTTACGCTCACAGAACTCCAGCTGAATTCAGGCCCTCATAGCTTACGGGCTAAAGCAATTGCCTCATAAGGGGAGGGCTTGCCGCCTTAGAAATTTCCGTTCAATATCAATATACTACAAAGATTGATTTGGGGTGCAAAACACCCTTATACATCAATATTTTGTTTGTGGACGTTATCAAATAACGATTGTTGATTATTAACTTCTTCCGGGCCTATAGTAGACCGAAGTAATCCAATCACAATAAATTGATGAGGTCGCGCTATCATGGTTCCCATAATGAAATGCAGGTTGTGATTAGGGATATTGTTTTGATACTCGTTTTCCATCATCTCCAGGGCTTTATACTCTGAGCCATATTGTCGCGTGTAGTTGATAAAAGCAGCCTGGACCTCCCAATCGTGAATCAGATGGTTATGGGGATGGCCATCGCAGGTAAATTGGTACCTAAAATTATATTTTGGTTGTTTGATGGGTTTTAGCGGGTCTTCCAGTAAAGAGGATTGAGTTTGGTAAACAAGATTAGCCACGTCTTGTTCTTCTTTGCCGCTTTTAGATGCTTCTTCGATCTTAAATCGTAGACTACCCAAATCGGGTTTAATGATTCCCAGGCTACGATGTTCACTTTTATTCTGATTCTCCAGTTCTTTGAGAGAGAGGGCGATATGCTTTGACCAGAGCCGGACTTTATCCTCGGATTTTAAGTTGTTACCGAGTTTAACAATACGAATAGAATCCTCGTCGACGCGATAGCTTTCTGGGCGGGGATCAGATGCTTTAGTAATGGTCATTTCGACCAGATCAAAGCGCTTAAATTGATCTGATTTTTCGAGTCGCCGAAACCGGACAGGATATAGGCGAAGTAACTCGTTGCTATCCTCTGTTACCCCGGCGCAGCAAACAGTTTCTTCGTATTTAGTGCTAGATTGCGGGAAGGCCTTGACTAAGATCCATATCCGTCGTTTGTTGTGTTTGCTTATCTCCATGATAATTTACTCCTAAATGTTCGGGTTCCATATTTACCAGCTTAGCCAGAGCATCGACAACAGAGATTCGATGACACTGGTTATGATCCTTCTCAAAACACATAAGAGTAACATTCCCCCGTAGCTCGTCAGCCAACTGTTCGATTAAGTCGGATTGTTGATCCAGGTGTTTATCAAAGTCCTTGAAAAACTGGCTGTAGTTCCAATTCTCACGTAAGCGATGTCGAATATCACGAGGAGAACCCAATAGCTTCTCATGCCGATAGTCAATCCCGGCCTCGGCTAATGCGTTCTTTAATGCTGTTTTAGAAAATCCCTTACGGCGAGAAATAGGAAGCTCCCGGACATCTAGCAATAGATTGGTGTTAACGGCCTTGAGTGTGGTTAAAAATTCTTGCAGGTCAGCGCCCTCATAGCCAATGGTATAGAGCTTCTTCATAATATTTTATGGTTGTGGGGCGAGGTCTAAACTAGTCATTGTTCGCGTATTGCTTGAGCTGTTGGTGTTCGATGAATGTAATGAGCAATTAAATGATTTGTCGTTTCTCTTTTGTTAATCTAATTATAGGCATCCTTTTATTACATTAATACCCAATCTACCTATTTGCTGGCCAATAATGTCTTTTTAGCCAGATTTATCTTTGCCGCAAGATAGGTAGAGCCACCGCGATCTGGATGTAGGATTTGCATCAGTCGTCTGTGCGCCTGAATGATCTCATCTTCGCTAGGGTTAGATGATAACCCAAGTACCTGAAGTGCCTCGTCGCGGGACATGTCTTCCGATTCGCCGAATGTTTGTTGCTGTTCTTCTGCCCCTGCCGCTTGCCGCCAGGAATCCCCATATTCCCGCTCCAGGTATGCCTGCAACAAGGCAACCGATTCTTCATCATCCTGGCATTCGTTAAGTAACTGTAGTAATTCTTCGAGTTGTAGTTGATCGAGGGTATTACCCTTGAACTGTCCTTCCAGAACTTCTCCGTTAATGTCGCCCGAATCATGATTCAACTTCATGCGGATAAACTTACTTAGCACGGTGGATGTTTGACCGCTGCTTGATTCGGTGGAGGCTTTTGCAGCTTTGATGCCGCCAAGGATGCGATTAAATAGCGAAATATTACTGAGCAAGGCAAGAATACCTCGTACGAATGGAAGGAATGCAGCAAATACCGCCGTGAGCCAATGCGCTCTACCCGTGGCAACCAGCGCCAGTAGAACCACCGCGACCAACCCCGCTATTGTTTGCCAATAAACCCTGGGCGGCTTCTGGGATAACCATCGGAAAAAAAAGAATAGCAGGCATGCAATACCGATTAACACTAACAATCGTAACATTGATCAATCCTTGCCCAGCTGGCGGGTCAGCCTCCGCACGACCTCACTGCGATTCTTGCTGAAGTCCTGCAATGCAGCCTGTCCGCCGGCAGCATAAACGGCAACCGCACTCAACAGGTCTCGCAGTTGTCCGGCACTGGTTGCGTCGAAAGGGCAATAGGCGCCCCGAGTTAACTGGGCGATCTGCTTAAACGTTTGTTGTGCTAAAAGCTCGTTCCCTTCATGAAACAAAAAGATCGGTACGCCCAGTAACCCCAGCTCTCCTGCCAATTGACACAACCGATCTACGTCTTCCTCGACGCAGTCTCCGACGAACACGAGGGCGTGCACTTTCTTTTGTTTTGTCTGTTGAATCGATTGGCGCAGTACTTTTTCAATCTGGGTAAAGCCACCTCTGCATGACACGCTGGTCATCCGTTTAAGCAACTCATCAGAAGAAGACAGCCACGGGCTCGCCTCGAATTCGCCAAATCCACGGTAGTAGCAAAGCTGAATATCCAGGCCGCCGAGCATTGCAGTTTCCTTGAACATCTCGCCCTGAATGTTGCAAGCCCGGTCCCACGTGGATTCTCGACTGGCTGTGGCGTCCATCGCAAAAATCAAACGTCCGCGATCATTAGCCGTTTTAACAATGGGCGTCGATCTGACTTTCTTAACAAACGCGTCAATTTCAGATCTACTCGATTTTTTGGGAAGGTTTTTTCCTGGGTCTGTCATGGGGCTTATTGTACTTAAATTTTCCCGGACAATACCGCACCAAGGTCTATGGAGAAAACATGGCGTAAAGGGAATTAATTTTTCAACCTTCTACTGACCACACCGCAACAGCGGAAAAGTCAAATGGGGTGATCTGAATTAGCATGACGTGAATTCTTATTTCATCCGGGAAACTCCATGCAAAAATCCAATACACCAAATAAGCCAATTTTTTGGTTAATTGCCTGTTTTCTGTTTATTAACCCAGGTAGCAGCCCGAGCCATGCCCAGGGCGAATTTGTTATCCATCCTGAGACAGTAATGGACACGAAACAAATGGAGGGTTGGGATGGCGGCGAAATCGAACCAGGGGCAGTGATATTTCATGATGGTTTATTCCACATGTTCTACAATGGCAACGTACGAGAAGCCGAGGCGTTTGCAATTGGCTACGCCACATCTGCTGATGGCAGATCCTGGAACAGGATCGCCAAGCAGCCCCTAATTGATTTAGCTGATATTGATAATGAAGGATTAAATGTCGCTGCCAACAGCGTGCTGATCGAGGTTGATGGCACCTGGGTTTTGTATTTATCCATTGCACACAATCCTCGTAGATACACAGGATTTGTGATGCGCGCCACCGCAAGTTCACCCATGGGGCCGTGGCAGATTCATCCCAACCCAGTGTTAACCCCTGGTGAGAAAAACATTGACTGGGATGGTAGCCGGGTCGGCCGTGTCAGCGTGAACCCAACCGCTGATGGTTATGTGATGCACTATACGGGTTGGGGCCGTCTTGTAGTTGATGGTTATAATGAGGAACGTGGACGCATTGGGCTAGCCTACTCCGAAGACGGCATTAACTGGGAGAAATATAATGATCCTGCAACCACCGACCCCTTGTTTCTGCGCAGTGATCCCGTGCTTGTGCAGGATACAACAGATGCCAGCTGGGAAAAAAACCAGGTATTTAACCCCAATGTTCAATTCGAGAACGGAAGGTGGACAATGGCTTATCAAAGCGAAAATTACTATGCAGAGGGCTTAGTTGGTTATGCCACGAGCGACGATGGCATAAATTGGCAACGGGATTCAAACAATCCGGTTGCCACCCGCAGGGATGTAAAGGAGCGGGGTATCTGGGGGGCGAGTTATTTACGTCATGAAGACATGGAGTACATCTGGTTAGCGGCGGGCTGGTCCAATAGCATCAGAATGTATTTAGCTTCGAGACCGTAATCTCGAATAGAATAACTTTTGTAAATTAATCAAAACGAATTAATTATGCCCTCCGAATTACATGATTATGTGAGTCAGTCCGATCTGGATGCATTGCAACGTCCTACGTCCCAGGCCCATGGTTTACCAGCTAAAATTTATTATGATCCTGGTTTCTGGGAATTGGAAAAAGAAAAATTGTTTTCCAAAACCTGGATGGCTTGCGCATTTGAAAGTGACCTGCCGGCACCAGGTAGTGTATTTCCAGTGAGTTTGTGCGGCTGGGAAATAGTGCTGACCCGGGACGGCGCTGGAAAGCTGAGCGCTTTTCACAATATTTGTCGACACCGCTCAATGCGAGTGGCGAATCAGCCCTGCACTGAAGTTGATCGCATGTCTTGCCCATGGCATGCCTGGACCTACGACTTGAATGGCAAACTGGTTGCTACCCCTAACCTCGGTGGCAAAGATATCAATCAACTTGAAGGTATCGATAAAAATGACCTTGGGCTCAAACCCATTCGCTGTGAAAGTTGGCAGCAGATTATATTTATTAACCTCGATGGCAATGCACCAGAATTAACTAAGCATCTTCATCCACTAATTAAGCGATTGTCAGATTATGATCTTGATTTACTGCGTTACGGTGGTAATACCGACGATACATCTTTCAAGGGGAACTGGAAATTTGTCGTCGAAGGCGGGGTTGAGAATTATCATATGCCCTGGGTTCATCCCGAAGGCGGCGGACACAACGGTATCACTCGTGAAGACTCCGATGAAGACGGCTGCTATGTCGGAATAGCAACCATGTGGGAACGCCGTACGCCTAAAAAGGACGAGAAGTTGTTACCCAAATTTCCACACCTGGAAAACTTTAAGCTTAAAAATGGTTATGGCTGGGAAGATTTATATCTATTTGTTCATCCCGGAACTACCGTTGTTGAGATGATGGCCAATCATTTTGTTGTCGTGCTCTATCTGCCAATTTCCCCCGAGAAGTGTTTAATGCGCCGGGCATTTTATTTCATCAGTGATGCGGCGATGAGCGATGATTATGCTGAAATTCGCAGCAACATCAAAAGATTCTGGAATTCATTTGGTGTGCAGGACCAGGCGATAGTCGAGGTCGTGCAAGAACAACAGCGTCAACGATTGGAAACTAACATTCCTACGCGATTCTCGGGACATTGGGAAACCGCAGTACACCGCTTTCAGAAAAACCTGGTTAAATATTTAAGCTAGACAACCTTTTTAACCGGCGTGTTCTCGGCAAAGCCACCCTTTTCCACACGCTGACGAGCGCCGTCGGTCTGCTTTCTATTCTCCTGGGGGTCGTTAGTTTTATATAATTCTTCGAGTCTTAGTCCGTGGGTTTCAGGCACCACGTGGCCCGCCGCTTTCATGCCTTGATATCGCGCCCAAACCGCCTGTTTCTTATTCCGCTGGTGGGGCTGAAATCGATCCATATCTCGGGGGTCCAGAGAATCGCCACGCACAATATATCCGGCGGCAATGGCATTGTTCATCAAATCCAGTCCTCGTTGGGTTCTGACAATTATTGCATTGTGACCCAAGTCATCTATTTGGCCTTCCCAGGTCGGCGAACCGCCATCCCAGGTATCCGATGCGGCGATGTCCGCCGAATCACCAATTCCGTCGGGGCAAATTTTACAACGCGGCGGCAGCCCCCAATAAGACTCATCGTCGCCCCAGAAATCCAGATAATTTTTGTCAAACTTCCGACCGTCCTTTGTGGTAAATGTCGTCGGTCCCGGATTGCCATAACCTCTATAGCGCATACTGGTCACATCATCAAATTCAACATCGAGTTTTGTTAAAAAGTCTCGCATCGAGTCAGCGCCCATGAATCCACCACAGACCATGACTAGCATTGCTTTGCAGTATTGGTCCACCCGGGCATCGTGGCGGGCGTAATTTCTCAAAGCACTGACATCATGGGGAGTGCCGATGAAGGCAAACGTCTGATTATTTTTTTCCGCCAGATCAATGGTTTCCACAGCGCTAATAAGCGCGGGGGTTGGGCCATAACGCGATCCCGCTGCTGTGAGAATTTCTTCACGACTACGGCTGATAACCGACTCCCCGAATGTCGGATTATCCTTTGGTTCCCGAGCCTGAAGAATAAAATCCACTTCACCGGACTCGAGCAAATACAGTGCGATTTCGGTTAGCACGCCGCCGGTGGACGCCATATGACGAATTTCCGGATCACCCGACCAGGCCAGATAGATTTCCCGCCATACACCCCAAATCGAATCATCGAGACTGGCATCATCGATCTGCCAGCTGGGCAGCCCGTCAACCCGGGTTCCTGGACAAACATCCATTACCCGATCCATATCCTGATGAGATAATTCCCCAGTGACCACTGGCCGCGGGCAACCATTTTCCACATTTTCTATTTTAATTTTCTTTTCTCCACAAACACTTTGACACAGCCCACAGCCGATACACATGCCATGCTCTACTATTTGATAAAGGCGCTGGGTGGGGTCCAGGTCTTGCTGGATAGATTTCAGGTGTTCCTTGGTCATCGTTAAAAATCTGCTAACGGTAAAGACCCAGATATTAACCCGATACCCATTCAATCGAAATCAAAAGTTGAGGCGACGAAACAAAAATTCTTCCCAGGGATTCCATGTTGATTAATTTGCATTTAAGTATTAGGGTCATATCATCTTCAAAAATCCCTGAAATTTTCTAATGAGCGACTATCCCGAATTTGCAGATCCAATCACCCGGCCACGCTATACCGGCTTGGCCACTTTTATGCGCGCACCTTACGATGAAACTATGGAGGATGTGGATATTGGATTAATTGGCGTGCCATTTGATGGTGGCGTGACCAATCGCCCTGGCGCCCGCCACGGTCCACGGGAAATTCGAAACCAGTCCAGCTTGATCCGAAAAATGAACCAGGCCACTGGGGTTTTTCCCCACCAACTGTGCAAGGTGCGGGACATCGGTGATGCCTGGGTACAAAAACCATTTACCCTCGAAGGCAGCCATAACGAGATTGAAGGTTTTTACCAAAAAGTTGTTGATAAAAACATCACCCCGATTTCAGCGGGTGGTGATCATTCCATAACCCTGCCGATTTTTCGTGCCCTGGCAAAAAATGGCCCCGTGGGCATGATTCACTTCGATGCCCATTGCGATACCGGTGATGATTACCTGGGTTCAAAATTCCATCACGGCGCACCGTTCAAAATCGCCGTTGACGAAGGTTTGCTCGATCCCAAAAGAACCATCCAGATTGGCATCCGTGGATCCCTGAATGACCCGGATGTCTGGAAGTTCAGCCATGACTCGGGCATGCGGGTAATTTATATCGAAGAATATTTTGAAATGGGTCATAAGGCGGTGATTGAAGAAGCACGAAAGATCGCCGGGGATGGGCCAACTTATATTAGTTTTGATGTCGATGCCCTCGATCCGGTGTATGCGCCGGGTACCGGCACACCCGAAGTTGGCGGCTACACCACCCTGGAAGCACAACTCATGATACGGGGTTTGAGCGGATTAAATCTGGTTGGCGGGGATGTGGTGGAGGTCGCGCCGCCCTTCGATCCCAGTGGCAACACAGCCCTGGTTGGCGCCACCATTATGTTTGAAATCTTATGCGTTGTCGCCGAAAGTCTGAGCGCTAAAAAATAGTGAAATTGGCCGGATAATTTGCCTCGAAAGGGTCGATATTTCTCTACTAAGTGAAAAACCGCCCCCCATCCATACGGAATGATAGGTTAGTTGACTCCATTTTATAGCCAATTTCCTGAGAAAATTGTCCTATAATGGACTGGCGACAACGCGTCAAGTCGACAGAAATTATTTTCAACGAAATACTATCTAACCATTGGAGGATACAAATTAATGTCAAATAAATATTCCGGGGGGTGCGAACATGTTCACACCCAATCCGATAACGAGCCTATAGACAATCACACCTGCCATTGCTCGGTCTGCAAAAGCGTAACCGGTCAGGATACAACGCATGTGGTATTTTTTAATCATGCTGATCTGGAAGTGGACAATCTGGACGGTCTGAACCGCCAGCCATTTAATGCCAATAACCCCGACGGACCACTGGAATTATGCACCTGCTCAACCTGCGGCACGCCAATTATGCTGGACGATAAAGAACGTCGCATTCGCGTAATCGTTCCCAATATAATGGGACACGATGCAGATGCAATGCCAGCGACCTATCATGCCTTTTACGACCCTTCTACTGGCGTTCCAGAGCCCGATGACGGTCGTCCAGTCTGTGAAGGTTTGCGCCCGGAATTTGTCTGGCCAACACCCGCTTAATACATAAGTAACTGGATCAACACCTCAACCTTGATTTGTCAGGGTTGGGGCGTTTTGTTTTCTGGGCTGGGAAAATTGAGCTATCCCGGTTCAAATTCTCGAAGGAGTGACTATAATTTGGTTGTCAATATAATAATCGATATGTCTCCAGGAGAAATGCTATGAGCACTGAACCATCACCAGGTTGGGTTTACAACCAGACTATTAAAATGTTTGCCGCAGGCGCAGAACCTGCCTTTGAAGATTCAACGGAACTTGAGGCTTATTGGGGGCGGGCATGGGGTGTGAATAATGATGTTGGTCAAATCCGTTCAATTCTGATGCATCGTCCTGGGCCGGAGATGGATGTGATTGATCCAACCAAACGCATTGAATCCATCGGTTCATTTGGCGATGTGGATGCCGGCTGGTATTTTCAAAGTGATAGCGTGCCCGACATCGGGGAAATGCAGGCTCAGCACGATGCGCTGGTGGCTGCGCTTAAGGCTGAAGATATCGAGGTGCATGAAGTCCAAGGGGTTAATAACGGTCGATTGAAATCCTGCTATACCCGGGACCCGTTTATCATGGTCAACGGCGGCGCCATCGTCTGTCGAATGGGTGCACGGGTGCGTAGAGGAGAAGAATTGGCGATCACTCGAACCCTGGCCAATCTTGGTGTACCCATTCTAAGAACTCTCTCTAGTAACGCTTTAATGGAAGGGGGTAGTTTTGCCTGGATCAACGAGAAAACCGCGGTGATCGGCTGCGGGATTCGGGTCAACCGCGAGGGTGCGGAACAAGTCGGCGAAGTTCTAAAACGTCAGGGTGTGGAATTATTGATTATCGATCTGGTGGGATATGACATCCATATCGACGGCTCATTTTTGATGATCCATAAGGACCTGGCCCTGATTAACCCTACCGGCTTACCCTATTCGTTTCTGCAAGAATTGAAATCCCGAGGTGTGGATAGCATTGAAATTGATCATAGGGACAATGACTGGATCGTCAATTCTCTTGCCATCGCGCCGGGCAAGTTAATCATGCCCCAGGGCGCCGGTGAACAAACCCTCGAAGCCCTGTCAAAACGTGGGGTGAGCTGGACAATTGTTGATTATGAAAAAATGCAGCTCAACGGCGGCGGTATTCATTGTTCTACGACGCCGCTTATTCGTGATCCGGTGTAAGCCCCAGGAATTTCACTAATTTACCCCGTCTAGCCTGTATAAATTCCATGAAATAATCTTCTAGAGCGGAATTAATATCACTATAATGTGGTAGGTCGGAGTCATCAGTATCTTGTTCAAATAACAACGGTGATTAAAGAATATGTCAACTACTGAAAATTTAACCATCATGTTCACGGATATCGCGGGTTATTCCGAATCCGTGGCCAATATGTCGCGCAAGGAAAGCGAGCAGATGCTAAAGGATCACGATGCCGCCTTGCACAAATATGTCAAACTCTACAAAGGCAATTGGATCAAATCCATAGGCGACTCCTTTCTGGTCATATTTCGTTCCCCCACCGACGCCGCGCTTTGTGGCATGGCGATGCACGATGCAATTTGGGAACTATCACAGTCTTATATCGTTACGGGCAAACAACCCATTTCAATTCGAGTGGCACTGAATCTTGGGGAGGTTCGATTAACTCGAAATGACGTATTTGGTGAGGCGGTCAATATTGCCGCGCGCCTTGAAAGCGAAACCCCGGCCGACGAAGTGTATCTGACTGAATCGGTTTATCTGTCAATGAACAAAGCTGAAGTCAATGCGACTGAAGTCGGGTCGAAAAAATTCAAAGGCAGCCCTGAAAGCATCAAGTATTACAGGATTCCCAAAGGGGTTGCTCGAAAAGTGGTCGCAGCGGTAGATCCCCCTGACACTGAATTCAACTATCCATTTGGTGGCGCACACTTAAAAATTGACTCGGAAAGTCAGAACATTAGTCTCGAGGGTATTCTGCCATCCATATCAATGTCAGAAACCTCGAAAAAGCGAACTGGCTATATCACAGCGGGAATAATCGGCCTGGTTGCACTTGGGTTTGGAGGTATTTGGCTGATGGATAACAAGGACATACTATTTAGTGCGACGCCGACTATTGCGGAAAAGCCTGCACTAGAGGTCGGCGAGCTGTTACCCCACGCCACCGCGCTGTTTGAATCCAAAGAGTATGATGCCCTGGAACTATTTATTGAAGAAAACAAGGCTAATTTTGAATCCACCCCCGAACTTCTTATTTATCGTGGTCATTCAAACTTGAATCGGGGAATGCACAAGACATCTCTCGGTGCTTATGCACAGGCATTTGAGATCAATCCGGAATTATCCAACGACGAGCTAACCGCAAAAAATTTACTTGAATTGCTCAGACATCAACCAAGCGATACCAAAGCGCTAATTAAGGAACACCCTGCTGAGAATATTATTTCTCTTTTGGCTGCACGCTCGGGCCAGTCAGGTCTGGATGGAAGGCGCCAGGCAGCAAAATTGTTAAGGGAAACAGGCAATGAATCCAGCATCGATGAGGTCGGGTTTCATATTGCCGAGCTGGGGGAACTCGAGACCTGCCCTGAAAAGGAAAAGTCTGTACTCGTATTGAAGCGATTGGGTGACCCGCGCGCCCTTCCAGCATTAAAAGCAGCGCTTAAAGGCACGGTGTCGGAAAAAATCAAATATTTCTGTTTGCGCAAAGAAACCAAGGCGGCGATTCGGGAAATCGAAGGTAGTTGATTCTAGGTAACAATCGGCACGGGTCAACAAATTAATAACAACTCAAACGAGATAATTGATTATACTTTCTCGCTCCTGATAATTTACATAGTATCGTAATATGAAATGGGCAAGTGTTGCAGGGGTATTATTAATACCTATTTGGATAGTCACAAATACCGCAGTTGGGGACGATCCGGTCATACCTGAGGTTAATCCCCAATGCGAAGACAAGCTCGCTCTCGATACCTGCTGGACCACAGAAGACGTGCTTCAATCTCCCATAGATCATCATGCTCAGTCTGCATTGTTATTTATGTTCGCCCGAGGTGGACAGCAGGCAGCGGACGCCTCTGCAATCCTGTGCGCCACCAAACGCGGTGACTTGCAGGGAATATTTTTACCTAACCAACAAATTCCAGCACTGCGAATAAGGAAACTCGGGGGAAACTGGTGGGAGATGATCCCCAAAAATGATAAATCAATTTGTTTTGCGCCAGCGGACGGTGAACCACCATTGATTGCATTTGGTAAACAAATCAAAGATCAAGTCGACATAGTCGCAAAAGCGGTCAGCAAAGCCTGGAATGAATGCAAAATTCCTGCCACTCTGCCCAGGTGTTACACAACGACCATCGTTAAGCCACCAAAGGGCGATAGCCTCGTAGAGGGACATGGAAGACTGGAAGTATTTCTGGTTGACCCTGAAGGCGGTCTCGTACCCGACGAAATGCGGGTTATACTTTCGCCTGCGGACATCGATGATTTCGAATTGGAAAGTCAAATCACTGTTGGGCGGGGTAACGGGGTTGGATTCACGGCACTACCTGGAGAATATGACGTAACAGCACAGCGGATTATTACTGGCAAAAGCTGCCCTTTCAGCGCCGTCGAACCAGCGAGCGTGGATGAGGGCGTAACAACACAGATCGAAGTGCAAGTCCCGCGCTGCTTCTAATAATTAAATAAATACAGAGACATAAATACGCATAAATACAGGGGCAGTTTACTTAATTCAAACTGTGATTTTAAGATTAAGTAAACTGCCCCCTTAATGCTGCCGTTAATGCTGCGATTGTTTTGCGGTCAGATCGTTAACGGCCCAAGCGGCCGGTCGAGTCGATCACTGTTCTGAGCTGTGAGTATATGAATCACCTCGCAGCTCTGAGACGATCCAGGTGTGCATCCCATCCAGCGTCCAACGCCATGAACAATAATAGTGCACCCTCACCCGCAGCGGCAGCAATGCCTTCATGATTGAGTGTTAGGCAAGTGCCGCCATGTGCTTCCTGAAGAAGCCAGGTGACTGTTGTCATAGCTCCGCAGAACGGTTCAATTGTAAATGTATAAACTAGTTTTTCTGGTCGCCTTGACTCTATGACCGATCCCCAGCACTTCTTTATCGCAGATCCGTCATCAGCTTCTCCCATCAGCACGTAATCTCTTCCTTCGGTAAGATTGGATTCCGCAGGGTTGAACCACTCCCCGAGCTTGTCTTTATCTGTCAAAAATGCCCACACGGTATCTACATCCGCATTGAGGAAAATCGTCTTAGTAATCGTTAGATCGGACATAGCTTCACTCCTTTTCGTTCTCTATTGCCTGTTTCAATCCAGCGAGGCGTTGATCCCAATATTTATCAAAGTAACCCAACCAATCTGACACCGCCTGGAGAGGACTGGGCTCAAGGTGGTTAATGCGTTCACGGCCGGCAGTGCGCACCGATATTAGTTTGCCTTCTTCGAGAATTGATAAGTGTTTCTTTATCGCGCCGCGCGTGACCTCGAACCGGGCCGCCACGTCGCCAATACTCATATCCTGTGAGCTCAGCATGATCAGAATGCTGCGCCGCGTTGGATCAGCGAGGGCTCGGAACGACCCTTGTGGACCAACATTCATTGTTCGGTTGGCAAGAAATCGAACTTGCCGTCCTGATACAAGAAGGTCATGCATTTGGTTTGCGACACACACTTGCTAATGTGCGGGAGATTCGCCGGAATCTTGTAGAACGAACCAGCCGGCAGAAGAATTTCTTTGCCCGAACCTGCACCGACCTCGGCGTGAACCATCGTACCGGATACGACAACACCAAACATGTTCGCTGTTTTGATATGCGCCGGACTAATAAGCCCACCAGGAAGCTGAACCATTGCCATGTAGGGTTCTTCGAACCTTTGTCCAACCAGCGGAGCGAACGCAACGCCTTCATCCGTTGTCTCCCATTCGAGTTGATTCGGCGGTAGATTGGTGACGAATGACGGCGCGGATGCCTCAGATAAAACCACAAACCCGCCAAGGACAAGGAGAATTGCCGCGGCAGGGAAAACCAAACTTCTATTCATTTTTAACTCCAATGTGATACCTTATGGTATTGCGTAATATAACACCAAAAGGTATTATGTCAACAATTAATTTCAATCCATAATTCCATTGAAACTTAGATTCAGAGTAGCCCATTCATTGCCTACTCCAGTCAGCGATTGCAGCATAATTGGGGACAGACCACATTTATCAGAGTTCCATAAATCTGATCCGGGCAAATATCAGTCAGTCACAGTTCTACAATATCGAAACCTGGTCAGTGAAATTCTGTTAACCCGAATTGAAATCCACTAGTCAGAAACTAGATAACCTCGTCATCAATCAATTTCTGAACATACTCGATATTGTTTTTGACGCCAATCATGTGGGGATTCGTCTCCAGCGCCCTTTCCAGATACTCCAGGGCCTGGTGGTGTCGAGACTGCTGGATGTAGATCATGCCCTGTCCGGACAATGCGCCAAAATGGCGGGGTTCCAGATTCAGGGTTTTCACAACATCTTCGGTGGATAAGTCATATTCACCCATTAGATAATACGCTGTGGCTCGACGATTCCAGCCTTCAGAATAATCGGGAGCAAGATCGATAACTTCGGAATAAATTCTAACGGCATCGACATATTTGTATTGACGAATGCTCATCTCACCCTGCTGCATGAGTTTGGTTATTTCCGCATCGTCTGACTGATACCAATTTTGCCAAATCTCCCGGGAAAGGCTTGCCGCTTCAACCACATCTGTAGTTTCGTGCAATTGACTAAAAAGTGTATCAAGCGCGGGGTTATTCTGGTCGGCGTGGGACGCTACTGCAGAAAACAATATCCCGAAAATCGCGGCTTGAAAAATTCCTAAAATTCCTGATCGCATGGTTTAACCCTCATCGTTTAAATGTTAGAGCGGTCTGCAACCATAAGGTTCGCTCAATCAGGCTTGTATTTCAAGTTAATTGTTGATCAGGATTGGGTGAATTATCCCCGGGCTTTGGCCCCTGATGGATCATTAAGCAGATCTATGCTTGTTTTCACCGCAAACATCTCGCCATTTATCTCCACTTCCAGGTCCATGCCATCTTTGGCAAGTTTTGTTGGGACATAACCCATGGCCATGGATTTGCCAACATGTTGGGCGAACCCACCGGAGTTGACATAACCCACACATTCACTGTCCTTTAATATGGCTTCATCATTGGAAACATCGATATCCGAGGTTTCAATGGTCATGGTCACGAAGTGCATGAGCATTTGAGAATCTGGAGTACGAAGGTCCGCGCATAATAAATATAGACCGTGTGAATGAAATTTTTAATACCAGGCATCAGGAATCTCTGCCTTTCGTTTCGTAATAAAGGCCTTCAACTCCTCATCTTTGGCCTCATTCATCGGCGGCGCTTCATAATCATTCAATAATTGATTCCATCGCTCATAAGCGCGCTTGGCAGAATCTTTGCTGCCCTGATCTTCCCATTGTTCAACGCTTTCGCTGTCGGACAGCTTGGCGTCATAGTAAGCGGTTTCATAATTCGCCATGGTATGGGAACAACCGAGAAAATGCCCGGAAGGTTCGACCTCGGAATATGCTGAACGGGCAAAAGCATTTTCATCTACTGGCAGTCCGGCTAGCATGACCTGATAAGCACCCAGGCGGTCGGCATCCTGAACCAGTTTTTCATAGCCTGTGGACAAACCGCCTTCGAGCCAGCCCGCGGCATGCAATACAAAATTGGCACCGCCGAGAACCGTGGACATCATGGAATCCGCACTTTCCGCAGCAGACTGGGCATCGGGTAATTTGGATGCGGTCAATGATCCGCCGGCACGTAATGGCACACCCAAACGACGCGCCAGTTGGCCGATGATAAAATTCGACATCACCGGTTCGGGCATGCCAAAAGTCGGTGCACCACTTTTCAAACTCATGGAAGACAGGAAATTACCCAGAATAAAAGGCGCTCCCGATTTAACCAATTGGGTAAACGCACCCACCATCATAGCTTCCGCCAATGCCTGGGCGATGGAAGCGGCCGTGGTAACCGGGCCCATAGCGCCACCGAGAATGAATGGCGCGGCAATTAATCCCTGGCCTGCACCGCAATACACCTGTGCCGCTTCGGTGACCACTTTATCCACCAGTAATGGCGAATTGGTATTCACATTTCCCATGATCACGCAATTGTTATTCATGAATTCTTCGCCGAACAACACCCGGGCCATGTCTACACAATCCTGGGCCCGGGACTTTTCGGTTATGGCGCCGAGAAACGGTTTGTCGCTGTAGCGCATATGAGCATACAACAGATCAAAATGACGCTTGGAAACGGGTACATCACAGGGTTCACAAATCACCAGGCCGGTATGGTGGATACTGGGTAGCTGGTAGGCAATCTTCACCAGGTTCTCCAAATCCTCGATGGTGCCGTACCGTCGACCCCCTTCCAGGTCTCGCACAAATGGCGGTCCATATACACAGGCAAAAACCTGGGAGTTACCCCCTATTTCAACGCTGTTAGCAGGATTTCGTGCAACTTGAGTGAATTTAGCCGGAATTGTCTTACATAACTCCCGCGCCATTCCTTTGGGTAATTTAACCCGGGTATCTTTTACATCAGCACCCGCGGCTTTCCAGATCCGCAATGCTTCGGGATCACCACGAAACTCCAGTCCAATCTCCTGCATCAGCCAGTCCGCCTGGTCCTCCAAAGCAACCAGACCCTCTTCACCGAGAAATTCAAAATAGGGAATCTGGCGTTTAATATAGGCCGGTGCTATTACCTCGACGCGCTCGCGTTTCTGGCTGCGTCCGGACCTGCGCCGGTTTCCAGCTGTAGTGGACTTTTCGCTCATTGACAAATCCTGGAGATGGAATAAAGCATTGATGTTAATCCAATTGGTCCCGGAATCAATCATCCCTTTGTCCCACCAACGACAAATCATCCTCTGTACATGTCGTTAATTTTAATCCAATATCGGCGTATAAATTGTGGAGGAAAATCATGTCCATTAATAGTTTTGTTACACCCACCCAGTCTGAATCTCAATCAGCAAATCACGATTATGCAACCCTGTCCACGCGGCCCATAAATGGCGCGCTAGGTGCTGAAGTAGATGGCATTAATCTGGCTGAGGCAATGGATGATGTTACGTTTGCGGATATCCGACAGGCATTACTCAACCATCAGGTCATCGTATTTCGAGACCAGAAACTTTCCCCTGCTGATCTCAAGAATTTTGGTGAAAAATTTGGTGATTTACACATAAACCCATTCGTCCATGGCGTCGATGGTGTAAACGAGGTAATCGAAATTCGATCTGAGGAAAATGATGAAAAACGCTTTACCGGACTTTGGCATAGCGATATCAGCTGGGGAGAGAAACCTTCCCTTGGCTCAATTTTATATGCTGTGGAACTACCCGAATTTGGCGGTGACACCCTGTTTTCGAATATGTATCTGGCTTACCAGACCCTGTCCGACACCTACAAGGAATTACTCGGCGGATTAAACGCGGAACATCGAGTTGATCAACACAACGTCTCTACTGTGGATGAAAGCGAACAACCCGAGCCAGTGATTCATCCAGTTATCCGCACCCATCCGGAAACAAAGCAAAAGGCGCTATTCGTCAATGAATACTTCACCAGTCGATTCGAGAACATGACCATCGAAGAAAGCCGTCCCATGCTGGGATATCTATTCGAACACTCAACCCGTCCCGACTTCACCTGTCGTATTCAGTGGCAGCCTGGCACCGTGGTTTTCTGGGACAATCGCTGCACCATGCACTACGCCACCAACGACTATCCAGGTCAGAAGCGCCTGATGCATCGCATCACTATTAATGGTGATCGGCCATACTAAATATCAAGACGCAAAGATTTTCATTGCACTGATTTACCCCAATGGCTGAATCAAAAATTCAAATGCCCAATTCGTTGTGGGCAGCAACCGCAAACCAGCTACCCGAACAACCCAACTTAGAAGGCGATCACAAAACCCAGGTTGCGATTATTGGTGCGGGCTTTACCGGCTCATCTGCAGCATTACATCTTGCCGAGAAAAATATCGATGTCGCAGTTATCGATGCCGGCGAACCCGGGGTCGGTGCTTCTGGACGAAATGGCGGGCAGGTCAACCCGGGAATCAAACGCACCGTGGAAGAAGTTCAACAGGTCTGGGGCAAGGAACTGGGCGCCAAGCTTTATAAATTAATCGGAACCGCGCCAGATTTTACTTTTTCGTTAATCGAAAAACATCAAATAAAATGTCATCCGGTGCGCAGTGGTATTATCCAGCCCGCCTATTCGAAAAAGTCCCTGGAATATCTACAAGACTATGGCGAATACCATGCAAGCACCGGCGCGCCGGTGGAATTTCTCGATCGGGAGCAAACCGCCAAACTCATTGGCTCGGATTATTATATCGGTGGATTTCTGGATAAACGCGCGGGTAGCGTCCAGCCTTTGAGTTATTGTCGCGGGCTGGCTCAGGCCGCATTGTCAAATGGTGCCAGATTTTTTAGTTATAGCCCGGCAATTAAGATTGAAACAAAGGGAGATCAAAAATGCATCATATCCAACCAGGGAACGTTGACCGCAGACAAGGTTTTAATCTGCACCAATGGCTATACTAATCTGGTTCCCCATGATCCATTAATAAAACACTTGAGTAAAAGCGTCATTCCCCTCTACAGCTACAAGATAGCGACCAAACCATTATCCGAACAACTGCAGAAAATTATCCTGCCCGAGGAACAGGTTGTGGCCGATACCCGTCGACTGCTAACCTACTTTCGAAAAGACCATATGGGCAGATTGGTTATGGGCGGTGCCGGAGGACCCTATGAAGCCAATTCAGCTAATGATTACGAAAGCATCATCGCCCGCATTCGGGAAATTTATCCCCAGCTGGGCCAGCCTGATATCGAATTTAGCTGGTGCGGTAAGGTGTGCGTGACCCTGGACGGCGTACCCCATGTCCATGAGCTAGGACCGGGAGTTTTTGCTGGCTTGGGTTATAACGGTAGAGGAGTGGCTATGGCCTCGTTGATGGGAAAATGGTTGGCGGAAATTTGTTCGGATAGCGAATCGGTAAGTGATGTAATCCCCATCACAAGCCCTCGAACCATTCCCTTTCATAGCATTCGTAATCCCTTTGTCAAAGCGATGCATTATATAAAAGATTTTCAGGATCGCCTGGAAAGATAATTTTGAACCCCAACTTTGAATTTATTGAGAGACTAAACTTATGAAAATTGGTTTTATTGGCCTGGGTAATGTGGGCGCCAAACTGGCGGGCAGTTTATTGCGTCATAACTTCGATGTTACGGTTCGGGATATCGATCCGGAAGCCGCAAAAAAACTTCTCGACCAGGGAGCAAAATGGGCGCATAGCGGTAAGGATCTGGCCGAGGCTGCCGATGTGATCATTACCTGTCTACCGACGCCAGAAACCTCCGCCCTGGTGATGGAAGAGGAAAATGGAGTCTTGGCGGGTTTATCTGATGGCAAGGTCTGGCTGGAGATGAGCACCACGGACGAGGACGAAGTTAAACGTATTGGCGAAAAAGTAATGGCCAAAGGCGCTATTCCTCTGGACAGCCCGGTCTCCGGCGGTTGCCACCGCGCTGCCACAGGGAATATTGCTATTTTTGCAGGGGGCGAGCGGACGGGTTTTGAAAAAGCCCTGCCCTTGCTCAAGGTCATGGGTCGCGAAATAATTCATACTGGTCCGCTGGGCTCTGCATCGGTGCTTAAAGTTATCACCAATTATCTCGCCGGGGTACAGCTCGTCTCTACTGGAGAAGCTTTTATGGTGGCGAAGAAAGCAGGCATTGATCTGGGGACGGCCTATGAAGCGATTCGCGTTTCTTCGGGCAATTCATTTGTCCATGAAACCGAAGGGCAGCTGATATTAAATGGCAGTTACAATATCAATTTCACCATGGATCACGAGGTTAAGGATTTATCTTTGTTCGATGACCTCGGAAAAAAGCATAATGTACGGCTGGAGCTATCGCCGCTATGTGTGGATATTATGAAAGACGGGTTAAAGCGATTTGGACCTCGGGTCTGGTCGTCCACGGTAGTGAAGCGGCTGGAAGATGATTGCGGCGAAGATCTTCGTGCCCCGGGCTTTCCTGAATATCTGGTAGACCAGGAACCCGAAGAATCCGGGTATGAAATCAAGCGCGAATTCACACCCTAAGATTAAGTGTTAAAACTGAGACTGGATCGTAACTATTTACCAATTTAGTTCAGATACTTTCGGACGGTGACTGACCGAGTTTTGCCCTGAAGGGACAACCGATGAGCTTCAAGGTTCGTTACAATTTCCGCAATGCAGTCATTAAAAGCTCTGTATTTTTTAAGAACACGCAATTACCTTATATTGGTAAAGTAGCTACGATATGAATTCTGTCATAGAAGCCACCATTTAAGGCTGCATGATACCCGCGTGTATCAGTAAAATATACGGAGCCATCCGCTGGAAGGTGGGTACAATGATTATTGACGATAAACAAGGACCCTGGGTTAGTTATCACAGGGATATGCAATCTTGGTTCTGGATCTCGATGCCAGTGATTACAACAATGCTCCGCTTTTGAGAGTATGCGCATTCGACCGATAGGGAATCTAGCGGTTAGCTGTTGATATACGTATTCAAAATAGGTTCCAGCAAATTCTGGTATAAACTCACTGAAGGCAAACTCATTCACGAGTTCTTCGCGGGGTTCTTCTTCGTAGCGTTCATCCGCCCGCAACCAATATCTTCCAGAAATGTCATTGTCTGATAACTGTTCGACACCCGGACGCCGGGTTAACGGGATTGTTCCATGCCCATTGTCAACATCTTCGCCAACATATTTAGCGTTTGCGGAAACTAAACTCAGCGCATTTTGTAGTTCATCAATGTCAAATTTTAGGTTTAATCGCTGAATATTAGGCCCCTCAATAAAATTTGCTACACGCTGAGTATCCGGCATGTTACCCAACCAGTTTTTCATTTTAGTCTGGTCGATATCTATATCTGATTGTTCTTGTCTCACAGTTTCGTCCGCTTGTATTAAGTTTATAGAACCATCTTTGTCTCAACTTTATCTATACACCAAAATTATTGATAGCCATTATTACTGATGATTTAATCAATAATTCTCATTAACTTCTATAAGATTGCTTGATATATTACGAATTATGCGAATTATAATTAAATAATGTAATTAACTGGTGATGCACAAGATATGCGTAGACTGATTCCCTCAACAATGTCCTTACAATGTTTCGAAGCTGCCGGACGTGGCGAAAGCTTCAGCCAAGCCGGCAGAGAGCTTGCGCTAAGTCAGGGAGCTATCAGCCGGCAGATCAAGTTATTGGAAGAATTCCTTGGTCAGGATTTATTCATACGAACCAAGCAACGCGTGGTGTTGACTACAGGGGGGCAGATTTATTTAAACGAAATAACACATTTACTTCAATCGCTCGAAGCTTCAACAATCAAGTTAAAATCATTTAAGGAAATATCTGGAAGTCTTAATGTCGGTTGCTATCCTACCTTGGGTACACGGTGGTTACTGCCGCTTATCCTTAGCTTTGTTAGTGAAAATCTGGAACTCAACGTCAATTCTATAACATATCAAAACAACGATCAGTTAAGTGTTGCTAATATTGATATAGGTATTGTTCATGGCAATGAGCCATTTGTGGGCTTTCATTGTGACCGATTGATGTCTGAGGATTTAGTGGTGGTGGCGGCACCTTCGATTTTTCCTTCTCCGACGGAAAACCTAGAAGAACTTTTCAAATATCGTCGAATCTTTCATAGTACAAGACCGCAATCTTGGAGAATCTGGTTGGATAGTCAAAATCGTCAGGATATCGTGTTGCAGAGTACAGGGCTGTCCTTTCCTCAGTTTGATATGGTGATTGAAGCGGCTATATCAGGCTACGGCGTAAGCGTTCTTCCTTCAATACTTATTGAGAAAGAATTGCGTACAAAGACATTGGTAATGGCACACGCTCATAAAGCGAGAACGGGTGAAGGGTATTATTTAATTACTCCAATGCAAAAGATGGCCATACCAAAAATCGTCATGTTTCATAACTGGCTAAAAAGCCAAATTGCTATCGCGGATATTCAATCAGATTAATTTGCCTAGGGTAGACACTCTTAAATATATGTGGAAACATACATTTTTAAATGGCTGCTTTCGCACTCCGATAACATTCATTGAAATTCAACAAATGGCAGAAATGAGTATAACAGCGTCAGAATATATCGAACCTTAAAAATAACAACACCAGATCAAGCCTGAACATTTACAGTAAAGACAATCCTTCCATAATAAATATTAAGCTGGTGCAGCGAAGATCTTCGTGCCCCTGGCTTTCCTGAATATCTGGTAGACCAGGAACCCGAAGAATCCGGGTATGAAATCAAGCGCGAATTCACACCCTAAGATTAAGTGTTAAAACTGAGACTGGATCGTAACTATTTACAAATAGGGTCAGGTGCTTTTGTACAGTAACCACCCCTTGTTTGCCCGCGTTCACACAAGATGTCTCTTACCTATCAACTTGTGATGTATTTTGACGTAATAAATCAATCAACCTTCCATCAGTTACGAGTAGACCCACAGCAATTAAGCCAAAACCAACCAACGCCTCGTTGCCCATCCTTTCTCCAAGAAATGTGAAACTCAGGCCAACTGCGATAGGCGGGATCAAAAGCGTTACAAGCATAAGATTCGCAGACCCAGCCCGTGCGAGGATTTTGAAATAGAGCAGATAGGCAACTGCGGTTGACAAGATTGCCACTGCAATGAGGGAGGCCCATACTTCTGTGGACAACGTCAAAACAGGCACCCCCTCGGATAAAACGGCAACTGGGATCATGAGAACGGTGCTCGCAACCAACATTCCGAATGCATTCATTATTGGTGGATATGCAGACAGGAAACGCTTACCCCAAACGCCAGCGAATGCATAGGACAACGCAGCCCCCATTATTGCGAGTTGGGCCAGATTACGTAAATCAAAATTGACCAACGCATCAACCCCCATAATCACCGCCACGCCAAATATACCAAACATCGCACCAATTATTTTTCGAGTTGTAAGCGCCTCATCAATAAGAAACACACCGGCCACAATGACACTAAAAAAAGCGGTTGTACTGTTCAGTATTGATGCTAGACCACTTCCGATTTCTGTCTGTCCCCAGAATATGAGTGAAAATGGGATCGCATTGTTTAACGCCCCCATCACGAAATAGCTAAGCCAGGCGATCATTGACCGGGGTATTTTGATGCCTTGCCATAAAACCACAAGAAACAATGCTGGCACTGCCCAAAAAACTCGATGCAACGCTACTGTTAGAGGGGGTACTTCCCTTAGAGCTATTTCAGCAAAGAAAAATGATCCTCCCCATACTGTTGCTAATCCGAGCAACAGTAAGCCGGAAACGAGGTCAATTTTTGGTGCTTGGGGTTTTGTCATTGAGTCATCTATCCAAAGATTTCACTGACATAGTACTTAAACGAGCCCTCTGGGGCTGGCAATATACGGAACTACACTTGTAACGGTTATGATATCTACTCAATGACCGCTGTGAGTGGTTAGTTCAATTGGTGAACACAACACTTTATCATTTAGTTTAAGAATGACTGCTTATTGCGCGGAGTGTACATGGAGGAACTTTTCAATAATTGTGTATTGTGCCCTCACGTTTTCACAGGTTTTCCACCCATTAGTTTTGAGTGCGCGAAAGTATGTAAAACTATGAACTATGGCGCCATTCGCTATAAAATTAAAATTTTTATTTACTATCAGGTTATAAACTGTACTTCGGTGGTTCGTTTTTCTAGACCTTAAAACTTTTTTATTTCCTATGGCCCCTAGTTCGTCAATGAAAGTAACGACTACGCCCGGTGCCAAGTGAGAAGATTTCACCCAGTTATTTTTCACTAAAAAAGAATGAGACGATGTGGTTTCAACATTGATGCCGTCTTCAAAAAGCAATGACCAGGTTTCGCGATTTTTATAAACCTTAATGGACAAAATCTGTTGGGCTTCTACTTTACCGTTTCTAGGGTTAATCGAATAGACGACATCAGAATTTCTCATTTGAGCTATCTTTCGATTTCCAAATGGAGTCGCTATTTTTGTGCACCCTGAAAAACATCCACCGCCTCTATATTTCATTTTTACCCTAGCTTTACGCTCAGAAATTCTCTGGTTTACGTAGTGCCCCATACCATCTGATTCAAATTGTGATTGAGGATCACTTTTCGGTGGTAAACCTTTTACCGCATAGTCGTCAAGGAAATCACTCATCTTGATACCGCTCAACTTTGATGGTTTTGAAAATTCGTACGTTAATCGGGGATTTCCCAGTTCTACCTATGTGAATGTTATCGTTCAAAAGCTAACGCCCGAAAAGAAGGGAATGACAATTAATGAGTATAGAGCAGACAACTGAGCTGGGAAAGCAAGTTTATAGGTAAATATGACTGCTTATTGGTGTGATCTCTACAACTTCCCGCAAAGCGGACAATGACTGATCCGAATTAGCTGTCTTTCCTATTCCCATAGCTCTGATATGCGACAACAGAAGCAATGACCAATGCAGCACCCACCAACTGTTTTAGCATAAGACTTTCACTCAAAATTAAGAAGGATAGGCTGATAGTGATGATTGGTTCTAAATTCATCATCATTGCTGTACGAACGGGTCCGATTAGTCGAACAGAGTAGAACATCGCAAAAAAGGCCGCTGCAAAACAAAGTATCGCTCCCCCTAGTGCGATCCATCCTACGGAGGTTTCACTTGGAAATGAAATCGCGTTGAATGAAAGTGTTACGAGCACCGCAATTGCTAATCCGCCTACAGACATATGAAATGTACTGAGTGTCGTGTCAATATTGTGCAAAGCTCGCCCATTCCACACATAAGATACCGAAACACCAACGGCTCCTAGAAATGCCAAACCCATACCAATTGGATTGAGGCTGCCAACTGATACCTGTAGCGCTAACGTCAAACCTATAAACGCAATAGTCACACAAATGGTCTCAGTGGCTGGTGGCCATTTTCGGTCTAATAGACTAGTGATCAAGCCAGTAAGAATTGGAAAAGTAAAGAAAATCAAGACCGCCAAACTAACGGGTATATAGGCAAAAGAGCCAAGTAGCGAACCTGCCCCAAGCGCATAGGCAATACCACCGCCATAAGCGCTCAATCTTATTCGAAGTGGTAAAGAAGTTGATCCACCTCTGCTTGAGAACCACAATTGGCAAAGGATCACAAAACCTAAGAATCGCAATGTTAGATAGGTTAATGGATTGCCACCGTTATCATAGATTATGGGTGCTAATACATTTGAAAGACTGATAAAGATTGCCGCCAGAATGACAATTATCAAACCAGTGAATGGATTTGTTTTGTTGGTAGCCATACTGATATTTCTTGCTTAGGCAAAGGTTAAGCTAGAAAACAAAACTGACTTATGTTTTGTTTCGGATTATTGTCTTTATCAATCAGTGGAATTCTTTGGAGAGGGTGTTACCGCTAGCGATGAGCAGACGTAACGCCGCTTTCGCCCCAAGAATGGAAGCATCATAATCGTGAACACCAGTGCTGGTATCAACGCTAGGTCAGTTCGACCGGTTCCCTCTGCGATCCAGCCACCCATCAGCGGAAGCACGAATGCAATCGCATAGCCTATTAGCGTCGTACCAGCGCTCAAGCGAGTAACCCCAAGTCCTTTGGCAATTGTTGCTGGTAATGAAACTAGAAGGATAAGTTCTATCGTGGAGGTGAGGCCTGCAATAACTGCTGCTGCCCACGATGCCCAACCTTCAAGAAATATAAATCCCGCAAGGCCGAGCGCAGCAACGAGAGCGGAAGCACCTAGGGGGTTGCGTTGACCAATCCATTGTGGCGCGCTTAGCACTACAAATGAGGCCAGGAGTGGTGTCAGGTTAAACGCAAACAGTAATCCTGCCAACGCTTGCTCCTCGCCTCGGCTGCGCAGAACTGCCCCGGCATAGGCGTTAATCGCATAAAAAACGACGATCGAGCAGGCAAGCAGCAATCCGAACTGCCAGACCTGCCCATCGTTCCAGCGAGGCAGACTAGCCCAGATTCCCGGCCGACTATGGGCTGCATCCATATCCGGCTGTCTGCCCTTCGCCGGTCGGACCAACAATGCAAAAAGCGCAATAAGCAGAATGGGCACGGCCCAGATCACCAGTGCAATACGCCAGTCTCCAGCAGCCATCGGCAATACAAGCGGTAAAGTGAGTCCAGCGCCTGAGAACTCTCCTACCATCATCCCATTCAGATAGATGGCGCTGCCGATAGCAACATGGGACGGAGTCCAGGCACGTACGGCCGCAGGCAGCGCGGTTTGGAACACGGCTACCCCCAACCCCATCAAAATAGATACTGTGAAAAGCAATGCGGTGGAAGGTACGTAGCCACGGGCGATCGACGCAAACGCCATGATGGCTATGCCGCCTACGATCGCAGTGCGCAACCCGAATCTGGCAATTAGCCATGCCGCCGGCAATGCGCCGAAGGCCACTGCAACGATTGGAAGCATTGTAAGAGCGCCAATGCCTGCCTCGCCGAGACCAAACGTGTCGGCCATTCGTGTGGCCAGCGGCGGTGCTGCCAAGATCGGAACGCGTAATGTCCAGCCAATCAACCAGAGGACGGCGAACATGCCAAGAGGTAACGAACGCAGTGATGCCATTGTAGCTATTCTAGTGTCGCAAAAAGAGGGTGCAAAACACGATATTCGGCCTCGCTAGGGTTGTGACTTCAAGCGTGTTCAAGTCCCGCGCTCAGTCAGAAAGGGTAAAGTATATAGAATAGTGTATCAATGGCAAACGTCAGCTGTGAGCAGATAACAGCCAAAAGTTGTATTCTAACTCGACGTCTGAATTGAGCGACAATGATGCAAATCGATACCACATTTATCATTGCAAGAAGTGGACAGGAAATCCCCTACTCATTCACCAATTGTCTATATCTATAATTGGGTTGTACAGGTGTCTTGAGCCAAAAATATAACGTCGTACAACATTGAATTTGAACAGAGATTTTTACTACATCAAACGCACCATTATGAGGCGTTTACTCGTACTATTAATACATATTAATCAAATAGATACAACGACATCGCTAATTTGTTAAAAGTTTGATGATTGTATAAATCAATCAGTTATCAATTTCTACTATTTCTCCAATTATTCTTTTAAATTCATCATTTCAAGTGACCGCTTATTGCCCGTTTGAAACAATCGAATATCTAATACATTAGGTTAACGATCAGCAGTTTTGTGACGTTGCCATGAATACGCCTGTGGCCATCATTAGCGCTAAAGGATCGAGGCGGGTGTACCCCTCGCGAATAGCGCTCCCGATACCGCTTGAAGCCAACGCCTACTCTTTGAAGCAGATGTCAGTGATGTGTCAATATCTGTTTGATGTGCAGACGTGCCATATCCAGGCAGGGGTATTCTGGTGGCTTTTCTGCGTAGAAGGAAGACAAATCTGTACCAGCCAATACGATAGCATTCACTGCATGTCGGTTCATGATGTCATCTGCCAAGTTTTTAAAATACTCAACTTCGGGAATGGTCCCTCGCTTTCCATGGAGAGCGATATCCATGTAGATATCGTGCACTTTTTCTTGTTCTTCTGGACTCAATCGTACCACCATACTTTCTGGCACTGCGCCGAATATATCAGTTGCCATTACAGCTTTGTTGCCAAAGACGGCTACTCTATGTATACCTTTCGATTTTGCTGTCGAAGCTACAGTATCCAAGGCGCTAACTATTGGACCCCTTGCTATTTGCTTAATTTCTTTAATGGCTAAGTGCGGAGCCACTGCAGTAACGGACACGTTTTCTGCTCCAGCATCGAACAGTTCATTTGCTAAGCCTCCTAAATATTTACCTAATTCATTAATATTTCCAGATGTCACATGAGAGAGTACAATATTGACCTCAGCATGGTTGAGTACAAGTCTGAGGGATTTGTCGTTTTCTATGTAGTTCTTTAGGATTTGCTCGTAATAGAAAACACCAGCACGTAAGGCAAGGCCGCCGATAAGCCCAATCTTGGGAGTGTGGTTTGAGAATGTTTGGTCGTTCATTTGCATAGAGTAATTTGTCGGTACCCGAGATTACTACATAGAAATAGAATTCCAAAAATCCAATTTCTCTGAATAACCGCAATTAGCGGACATTGGTTAGTTTTACTCTGACCCCGATTTTTTTCGTTTCGATATTGCAGCGTCCACAAATTGAACAAAATCAGCATCAAATATACTTTTTCCATAAGGGCTTTGCCTCCAACAATGCAACATAGGTGGTGTTGAATAAAACACAGAAACAAGGCCTTCTAAATCTTCTAAATCCGCTGGTGTCGTTATAGATTTGTAGTGTCCCCAATGAAGCCTAATCCAACATTGACATAACGTATCGACTTGCAACGCTTCCTCAACACTGAGATTTAATTGTGAGCCCAATTTTTCATAGACAGGGATTAAGTCGGAAGACTTAAGCCAGTTCTCGCGTAACTCAGAACTGTTCACCATAGTAAGGTCGATTTCCCGTATGCCGATTGCTCTGGCTATTCGAGATGTATCGGCGGCTGCAAGTCTCGCGAATCGAATTTGGAACGCCAGGTACAATAAAGAAATCACTATTGCGATTACGCCAACTGCTTCTGAAATTGCAGAAACTGCGAGCCAATTCATGAATACTTCTCCAACCATTTTATACAACGTTGTGTATCACGTTCTTCATACGCATCCATGGCAGACTGAGGGTCAAGCGTAAACGCATTCTCTCTGTCTTCTCCTAATGCTGTTATCCGCATGGTATACCAAGCCGTCACGCCGCCGCGAGGTGGAGAATCAAAGATCGGAAATTCAGGATCACCGCCTTCGTCACTCAGCCAAGTTTCTGCCAATCGTGGGTTGAGAACCATAGCACGTGCCAAACTCACCATATCAACAGTACCGCTTGCTATTGCATCTATGGCCTGTTCACGTTTTTCGAATCCTCCTGTTGCCATAATAGGTACATTGGTTAACTCTTTTGCTCGCCGTGCAAAATCAATAAAATAAGGCCCGCCATCTGATGCACTGTCAGAGCTTGATTTCGCCCCGGGGAAATAGGTACCACCACTGATATCAATAAGATCAATGGATGTTTGGTCAAGAATACGTACAACCTCCAAAGCATCATCATTAGTCAATCCACCTTCCAAATTATCCGTTGAGTTAATTTTAATTCCTATTGGAAAGGTCGGGCCAACGGCGTGCCGCACCTCGTCTATCACTTTATGGACGATGTTGAATCGCGCTTCCACTGAACCGCCATACTCGTCAGTCCGATGGTTAAATAGCGGCGAAAGGAACTGGCTGAATAAAAATCCGTGGCCAGCGTGAATTTGAACGCCACTGAATCCGAATGATTTTGCAAGCATTGCGGCTCTTGCGTATGTTCCCGGAAGTGCCTGGATATCTTCGACAGACATCCCTTCACATTGAAGACCCTCTACATTCAGCGCGGAAGGCCCTTTTGGCTGACTAATCGGCAAGTGTGAAAGCGCACCGGCGTGCCCAAGCTGCGGCCATAAATGTGCACCCTGAATCAAACCTCTACTGGCTAATGACCGTAATGCTTTCTGGTTGGACTTTGGTCCCAATATGAGATTGCCTGGTTTCTCTGGATAGCGAAAATCGCCTTGCACTTCGCCAATGAGTGACAAGGCTACGCCGCCCTCTGCCCATCTTTCATAGAGCCGAATTTGCGCCTCGGTTGGATCCCCCATCCCGTCCCCGAGTGAATCAGACATCGCCGACTTTGTGAGTCGATTTTTAAGGATGGCGCCACAAGGAAGTTCTAGTGGCTGTCCAAGCACATGATTTGACTTCGGTTTTTCAGTCATTTGAGTTTCCCATAGATATATTTCGATATTTCGATATATGGTATTAAATTCATTTGCAAAAATTTATAACCCGATCAGTGTTTACTGACTACAACAGCTCTTTCTCTACCGCAGAGAGGAATGCTCGAATAGCATTCTCATTTCGACGATAAAAAGTCCATTGACCGTGACGCTCAGAATCCACCAAACCAGCCTCCTTTAACAAGCCCATGTAATTTGAAATTGTCGATTGCGATAAGCCTGCCTTTTCCTGGATGTAAGCAACACATACCCCTTCCAGGTCAGCGTGTTCTGGCAATGCTGGCGGAAAATTCGATCTATCTTTGAGCCAACTGATAATGTTTCGCCGGGTAGGATTGTTGAGAGCGGTAATAGCTTTTTCTATATTCATATATCGAAATATACCGATATACTGATATATAGTCAATCATTTAGTCCTAGGTCATCGCAATCTGCAAAGTATCTTCAAAACGAAATAATCGATACACAACTCGAGTGGCTGCTTTGTTAGATAGAGAAATTATCCTGAAACTCGACGTATGTCAGCTATGAGTACGCAAACAAAGGCGAGGAATAGCTGATGTATGATTTGTTATGGCCGTTTTGGTGCCGACTACGGACACAGAAAATCAATTTTTAGAGTAGTAGTTAGCCCTTACGCAACAACCAATAAAATTACATATTAGTCTTTCAGCATAAACCATTGTCGTATTTCCTACATCATATTGAGGCGCGATTTCAACCAGGTCCATTCCCAGCACTCTACCCTTCTTCACCAATTCGTGAATGAGTTTTCGCAATTGAATCCACGACATGCCCCCTGGGGTTTGTGCAAGAACTGCAGGCATAATTGTTGGATCAATACCATCCGCATCAATTGTCAGATAATAGGGACCACCTTCAGGGATGCGATCCAGTACAGCTTGAATTCCAATGTCATGCATTTCGTATGCATCGATAATTACCGCACCATAGTCTATCGCGTCATTAACATCCGCCGTCCGTGCACTTCCAATTCCCCGCATGCCTATCTGGACAATATCTTTGATCCACGGCATTTCTGAAGCCCGCCTTATGGGACTCGAATATCCCTCGGTTTCCCCATTAATTTCATGACGCCAATCGAGGTGTGCATCTATATGAACCAGGGTAACATTTTGATCAAAGACTTCGAGAGCACGCATCACCGGAATGGGTATGCCGTGATCCCCTCCCAGGGTTATAAGTGTTGCATTGTTGGTAAAGATTTTTCTCGCAACCTGTTCCGCTCGCACATAATGTTGTTTGTGATCTTTCTTATCAGTGGTTACATTTCCGCAGTCAATGACTTTTATCTCCCTGTCATCAAGCAAAGGTCCCTTGAGATCCCAGTCGTAGTGATTCCTCGTATATAAAATATCAGCCTGGTTGGTGAATTGACGTATCGCATCAGGCGCTCTGCTTTGGTCATTGGCCATAGCATGGGTTTCGTATGGCATACCGTAAGGCACACCCAATATGGCAATATCCCCATCAAATTCATCAATTGAATTTACTGTTGGAAAATTCAAAAAAGAATGGGGCGATAGTCTGGGAGATTCAATCAAATTAAACTTCATTTTTGTTAGCTGATAAGTGAGGATGGTGAAGTATTAGCATTTTTAAACGGCCACTGAATGACCGCCTAGAGTATATCGCAGGGTCAGCTGATATCGAACCTTAAACAAGCAACATCAGATCAAGTCTGAACATCTACAGATAAAGACAGTCCTTCCATAATAGTTCCTAAGCCGGTGCGGCGATAATACTGCTGCCAGGCTTTTCTTTGAGTAGAAATGCCAGAATTCCGGCGATTACCGCCAAGACCAGGGAGCTGCTCCATACCAGATCGTAGGTAGAAGTACTATCAAACAAGTAGCCAGCCAGGGAAGCGCCCACCGCAGCACCAAGCTGATGCCCCGCAGTAAGCAATCCCATCACCAGACCAACAACCCGCAGACCCAAATGGCTTACCACAAGGCTGGTAGTGACCGGCACCGTGGAATAATCGACAATGCCAAAAATCACTGCGAACAGAAGCAAGGTTTCGTAACTGGTGCCGATGTTGAGTAGCAGTATAAATGTCAGCCCACGAATTATATATATCAAACCCAGCAACAAAGGTCGGTTCATTCGATCTGTGAGCCAGCCGATACCAATCATTCCTAATAAGTTTACCGCTGACAATAGTCCGTAAGCGGTGGCGCTGGGTATGGGTGCGAATCCGCAAAATGATGCGTAAGGCAGCAAATGAGTTTCGATCACTCCGCTGGTTGTGTATCCACAAATCACATAACTCCAGAACAACAAATGGAACACCGGGCTGGTTGAAAGTTTGCCCAGGTCTGATTTCCAGTTTTGACCTCCAGCGCCATGTTTTTCTGAACTAGGGCCCGATGACCTATTTTGTGATTCATGACTTTCTTCTTTTGGCACCAGCCAGACCAGGGGAATCAACAACATCGTGCCAATGGCGATACCGGCAAAGCCCCATCTCCAGCTAAATGAAGTCAACAACACCGCAATTAGGGGCACGATTAAAAACTGGCCGGCGGTTGAGCCCGATGTGGCGATGCCCGATGCAAATCCAACATTTTTCGGATAAACCCGTGCAACCGCAGCGGCAACCACATGGGTGGCAACAATACCAAAGCCGACGCCGCCGATGATGCCAAAGCCGATCAACATCACCCAGGGTGAGCTGGTAATGCTGATCACCGTGCAACTGATTGTCACCGCTACGAGTCCAAATAACAGGGTAAACCGAAGCCCTTTTCGATCGAGCATGGCGCCTGAAAACGGCGCAACGATGGCCATGACCAGCAACGCTACCGCTGCTACATTAGAAATAAATCCTCGGGTCCAGCTAAGCTCGGATTCCCATACCGGCATTACCAGACCCAATGCAGATCGCGCCGAAAAAGACATGGCCAGGGCGAGAAAACCGAGGGCTACTATAATGGTGGCGCGATTGAACAGGCTAAATTTAGTATTCGAGGTCATGATTGTCGGAGAATAACTGAAATTGAAAGGTATAGGCTACATATACTGCAACCACTCCTAACTACCTTAGCTACCTTGACCACCCTGGCCAACAGGAGCGAAGGGATCATGAGCAAAAATAGTCTATATTCCAGATACTATAAAATTACTTTTGCGGCTGCGTTTAAAACATCGTGAACCATTCATCCATGACTACTTCCTGGAATTCCATGGCCATGATTCTATTAGTCATCATGGGCATGATGTGGGGGCTTCAGTTCTCCATGTTAAAGCTCGCCACTCAAAGCGGGCATTCAGATATTAATATTCTGATGTTATCCCTGACATTGTTGTCTGTAATTTATCTGGTTATTCTGGTAATACGAAAGCAGCTGTTTAAAATCACCCGTTCTCGCCTGATTTTTTTGGTGGTCAACGGATTTCTGGGGTATGTCATTCCCCTGGCTGCCAGCCTGAAAGCCGCGCCACATATTTCGGTTGGGGTTCTTACCTTGATTATTTCACTAACACCCGTGGTAACCATATCCGTGGCGGTTACATTGAGAACCGAGCCGGTATCGCCTGGTAGAATTTTTGCGGTTTTGCTTGGCCTGATAGCTGTAGTCCTGGTGCTGGCCCCAGAACTGGATTTGCCTGCTCATGGCTCTACCTACTGGATTGGAATCGCCATGATCGTGCCACTTTCCTATGGCATCGAATCCATATACGTTGCTGGTCGCTGGCCCAAGGGACTGTCACCGTTGCAGGTTGTCGCTGGAGAAGCCATTGTGGCGGCTCTTCTGGTCTTGCCGTTTTTTGTAATCTTTGGCGAAGCTGCTTCCACTACAATATCGTGGTCTATGGCTGAACTGGCAATTATCATATTTGTGATTACAGGGGCTGTGGAAGTGTTTTTGTATTTTTTTCTTATTGAGAAGACGGGCGGGGTGTTTGTGTCATTTGGAACATTTGTGTCATTATTCGCTGGGATATTCTGGGGCATGATTATATTTTCCGAAAGCCATAGTCAGAACATCTGGCTGGCAGTTGTTTTTTTGGTTCTCGCGCTGATATTCTCCTGCATGAACAGTAAAACCAATTCATAATTTAGAACAATGATGTCTGATATTAATGTAGCCCTGGCCAACCCCGACGATTATGAAACTGTGGGGTCATTGATAACCACATTACTGATAGAGTTGTTTCCGGGTCATTATAAATTGAGTGATGAGTCCAAATATATTGCTGCAGCTAAACGACTTCTCAAAGACGAAAACAATGTTTGGGCGTTTGTTGCCAAGACCGATGAGGGTGAAATGACGGCGACTAATAGTTATTCTCGTCGTCATCCTGAGGAAGTACGACGAAGGATCCAAAGTTCTGATCCCGAAGGGATTCCTTCCTTCACTACGTTCAGGACGGCGCGCAGCGCTCAGAATGCCGGGGAGGGCGAAATAGTTGGTGTGCTCACCCTGAATCAATGCACTGCGATTTATGCCAATGGAAATTTTGGGGAAATCAGTGAATTTTATGTAAAGAGCAACTGGCGATCCTCTGGTGTAGGCGCGAAGTTAATTCAGGCAGCAAAAAAATTTGGAATGGACAAGGGTTGGTCTGAACTTGAAGTCGGTGCACCACCCCAACCTACGTGGCAAAGAACCCTGGATTTTTATATCAGCCAGGGATTCGAATATTCAGGGCCGAGACTTTATTGCACCTTCTAAATCAGCTGAAAAACAAATCAGATCGGCAGCTTTAACGGCACTTTAAGGTAAACCCCAAACTCCTGTCCAAAGTCACAACTCACTCGCGCATGCACCTTGCCCTGGCGATCTAGAAATCGTTGATCATCGTCTGCGGGGAAAATACCTTCGTGCCAGATTCGGGGGTGAATGTAAAGTCCCTGGGAACCATCACACCAAAAAGCCACAACCTGATTCGGTTTAAGGTCATCTCCTGGTAACGCAACTGGCACAACAAAAGGTTTCTTATCCAATGGATGAAACAGCTGTCCACCATCCGGATGATAATTTAAATGCCATAACACGACATGGTCTCTGGGGACTGATGCTGTTCCGGTGGAAGCCTGCTGGGGATCGCAGCTCCAGCCAAGTACATAATGTCCACCCACCGCATCATTAGTGCCCATTAGAACATCGCCGTCCCATTGTCCATGAAATATCCCTTCGGTGATGCCGCCTTCGTCGCCAGTACCGGCATCAATGCCGCGCCAACCCTGGGCAGGCCATTGCACAATTTCAATATCGAAATTGTCAGGATCACTGACCAATACGCCATAATCTTTTACGCTTTGGTCGTTTGCTACGATTAATGGCACATCGACCATGGGTAACGACGGTTTCTCATTAGCCTGAAAAATGTATTGCGGTGCGGCTGGCTGGGATATTTTATTCATTTGCTAAAGCTCAATGTCATTTAGCCAAATTGTAATTCTTAATCCATGAAGGCACAATTGTATCTGTTAAATAAATAGCCAATTTGTGAATATCCATAAATTACCCTGGATTGTGAATTCCCACACAATTTTGCAGTATGCTACGTCTTAATTATGATTTCTCGTTTTATTAAACGGCATGTCGCTTTTTTATCAGATATCAGTCTGGACATTAGCGAACATTCAAAATGATAGATGCAAATTACACAATTGCACTCGCCACCCTGCTCCCACTATCTGCAGGCTCCGGCGCTATGTCATTGTTCAGGTTTTATAAACAGGGAAAATCTGAGCTCGCAAGTTCCCTGGCGTTAAGCTCCCTTGGCTTTCTGGTTTTGGGAATAATTATAACCATTGTTAAAAACAATATTCTGGATACCAGCACACTGATGCCAATGCTGTATGCGTCGATTTCTCTGGTTGGCGCAAGCACTCTGATTGCGAACTGGCAACCACTGGTTTTTCGAATCACGATTTCACTTATGTTGATCATTGGTGTATTTGTCTATCTCAGTATTGATCACCAATCCATGCTACTCCAACTAGTTGGAATCTTTGGATTAGTTATTCTGGTACTGGTCTTTTCAATTTTTCAATCCAGACTTTCATCCATTGAATCAAAGAATAAACCAATCGCTGTACAGGCCCCTAGTCAATTATCTGATCAATCTGAAGACGGAAACCCAGATCAACTGGATAAAACTCAGTCCGAACTTGTTCATAATGAAAAGCTTAAAGCCCTGGGAATTATGTCCGCAGGACTAGCCCACGAAATAAACAACCCTTTGAACTACTCGGTTCTAGGGCTTGATTTACTAAAGCAAGAAGGCAGAACCATGATGGCTCCGGAATTTGAAGCCATCATCAGCGATGTTGAAGACGGGTTACTTCGAATCAAAAATATTGTTAAAGATCTAAAGGTGTTTTCCTATAAGGACATGAAACACGGAGTGACAACTGAAACATTTCTTGTTGGCGATGCGATTTCCGCAGCAATACGAATAACCGCAAAAGCAACCGAAGATATAGAGGTTACAACCACGCTGGAAGCACCCTATAGAGCTACCGGCGAGCTTTCCAGCATTGTTCAGGTATTGGTCAATTTACTATCAAATTCCGCGGAGTCTATTCGCCAAAAATACCCCGAATCCGGCGGCCGAATCGATGTGTTTGGAAAAGTACGGGAAAGTCGATACTACATTGAGGTTGTAGATGATGGCATGGGAATCTCAAGACAAGGTATACAAAATTTATTTACCCCTTTTTATACGACAAAGTCTACCGGACTTGGAACCGGACTGGGTTTAAGTGTTTCCAGCATGATTGTTGAAAGGCATGGTGGGAAAATTGCAGCCGAGAGTATTCCTGGAGAATGGGCATCCATATCTTTTGACCTTCTCCTAGACACCACCGAACCATAAGTTCGCAAATCCAATGCTCTGAATTCAGGCTCTATACACCATTTAAAACCGTAACAATCCCTCTATAAATCAGCGGCGTATTGTGATCTGCTGGATCAATATTGATTGGTTTAACGCCAATTTTTACTCTGGTTCCATTTTTTAGCTGCCATATTTGCCGGGTAATTTTATTTGGAACCAAGGAATTTATAAACTCGTCAATTAAAGACGGCTCCATAAGATTATCCTTTAATTGGGAAACCACATTTATACCTGGCCGAAAACTGATACCAGAAACGCTCCAGGTATCTAATATATTTGACTCTGTAATTATCCAGTCCTGATTAGTCTCCCACAATATATCCGTACATAACTCCGAATAATCAGAGTATTTGTTTTTTGATGCGATTTGTCTTTGTTCACTCATTTTTAACGCAGTGACATCCACCGCGAACACACCAACCCCAGCTATTGATTGGTTTTTATACAACGGAAACTTCTGTACCATTAACTGCTTGCCCGAATACGGTACAACGTCCATCTGTGAAACCGTGTCCTTTCTATCTAATACCGTATTGTCGTGGCTAGCAACGTGATCAGCAAAATCTTTTGGAAATAAGTCATGGGGTTTTTTACCAATAGCTTGTCCTTTCGACAGGCCAAATGTTTCTTCAAACAACCGGCTGGTAGCGATGTATCGTCCTTCCTTGTCCTTTAAATTGATATCAAAAAGCTCTGTATTGAAAAAAGCCTCATAATACTCGAGGCGAGATAATGCACTATCAATATATTCACTGTTGTCAACAACGCTGTCACTAATGTACAAATCGACCACAGTTGCCCCGGTTTCGCAGACGGCCAGACAACTAACATCCTTAAAGCCACCCCGGTGGGTCCGAAATACAGCTCGAAATTGAACAGCAGTGTCTTTGTCAATTAGTCCCAGCAATGTCGCCCAGACCCCTGAGTCGATGGATTCACAAATTTCCATCAACTCTCTGTCCTCCAATCTGAAATCCTCGGGATATTCCAGCAAACTCATAGCACGAGGGTTGGTACCCACTATCTTGCTGGATTTTTTCACATGCAAAATACCCGTATCGACAAATTCTGGTTTTGCCATTGATGAATCGCTAAGGCTATGGTTAACTAGCCGTGGTTTTGGAGGATTTTGCTTGTTGTTCATAAATATTAATTATAACCGTATAAATTGTATTATAGGCAAGATTCGGTGGGCAATATATAAATATTAAACACTTTTTAAGATAAAAACGGATATATGCATTCTGGGACGACACGTTTTGGCATAACGCTAATGGTAGCATATGCCCTCGCGATGGTCCTTTGTGATTCCATCGCAAAAGAACTGAGCTCAATCTACATGGTGGTATCCATTGTATGGTATCGCTATGTTTTTCACACTATCAGTCTGTCCATACTGTCAGGTTTTTACTACCTTAAATTCAAGGAGCCCGAGCGAATTGGTAGCCACCCAACCCAAATACTACGCGGTGTAACACTGGTTCTTTCGACCCTGGCTTTTTTCACAAGTATTGCATCGATGCCATTGGCTGAAGCCATGGCACTGCTCTACATATTTCCGGTGGTCGCAGTGATTTTGTCGATCATATTTTTAAAAGAACGACTTCGCCGGCAACAAGTTATCCCCATTATTTGTGGATTTATTGGCGTCACCCTGGTCCTCAACCCTTCTGAAAGCATAAATGTCCAATCTGGTATTTATGCGCTTATCGGCGGGGTTTTGATGGGTGTCTATATGTTTCTTACAAAAACGATGACCAAGGGATCAACCCCCATTATTTCATCGATATACACAGGAATTATCGGCATCACCTGTATTCCTCTGTTCCCTGGATTTGAATGGGTTATATTTGAACCGGGTAGTTTTTTGCTAGGCGCACTGATGGGCACATTCGCCGGCATCGGTCATTTTTGTATGTTTTTATCCATGCGATATGCCCCCGCTTCAGTGGCATCCCCATTTGCATTCGCTGAGATTCTTTTTGCCAGTATTGCCGGTTATATTTGGTTTGGCGATACCTTGAATCTGGTCACATTAATGGGAATAGTCCTGGTCGTAATCAGCGGCATCTTCTTTGCAATCTATTCAAATGCGGAATCTTCCAGCCAAACCACCATTAAGGCAGGATGACAAATCAGCCACGGACTGGAAATACCCCCATAGTATCAATAGCTTATCCGTGAGACTCTTGCTTTCCCTCAGCAACAATATCTTGCAAATCGAAAAGCGAATCGCCGTCATAATCAGGAGGTAAATCAAAATCCAGCTTATCCCGATAGCGTGGTATAGCTGGCTCCTCGCCCAGTATCACCGAATCCATATAACGGGAAGGCAATTTGTGCCTGGTCATGGGAAAAGCATCTGCAGCCTTATACTCGGTGATTAGTAACCTGCGTGGGTCTAGTGATGAATTCGAAGCAGACCCGTGCACGGCCCAGGTATCCATAAGACACAGGCTTCCAGCCTTCGCTTCAATATTGTCTGCTGCTGAATCGAAATAACTAACTAATGAGTCACTTACGCGACCATTAAAAATACCGTTTTCGAAATGGCTAAACTTTGTTTTATGAGATCCAGGAACGATTTTCAAACAGCCGTTTTCTACTGTTGTGTCATCTAGCATTAGTAACGCAACAAGCACAGAGTCATTGGTTTGCGGCTCAAAAGCATGATCCTGATGGTATTTACATTCCGACGTCATGCCAGGGTACTTAGCATTAATTTTGCAGTGGTCAAACTTAATGTTTGGACCCAAAATGGGTGTCAGTAATTGCGGGACAGTTCCGGTGAGAACCGTTCTCTTTAGTTCCTCGGACACCTCGATTGGATTGGTAATTCGCCGAAGCTTAGGGTTTGTTTTCGTATGGCCCGGCTCCAAATCAAATCGGGGTTGACCATCTATCAGACGGCCATAGTTCGAACTGTGAATTCGACTCTCATGGACCCATTTATCGATTTGTGCATTTATGGAATTAACATTATCGGTTCTGACAGCGTTTTCAACGATCACATAGCCGTTGGTTTTAAAATGATCAACTTGTTGACTATTTAGCATGCGGGTTCCTCTCTATAAAATTATAATACCGCTTATCGGCAATATACCACCGTTTATCCAAAATAAACAACATAAACATGAACAAACACGTACATGGCATTTGTAGCCAATGTCATACATTGCCGGGAAAACAGGTATTGGTGAGATAACAATGACTTAAAATGATTGGCAAAAAGATATCTCAAAGTAAGCAAGATATCGGTTAGAGAAAATGCGTAGAATCGACAACTTAATTGCCAGAAATTGAAATGAATTCAGAACCCACGATCCTGTTTGTTGACGACGAACCTATAACCAGGCGGATATCAACTCGATTACTTAGTCGATATTATTCCACCATGGAAGCTGATGGTGTCGATTCGGCGATGCATCTTTTGGAGCAATTCAACGAAGATATAAGTGTCTTAATTACAGATATGAGAATGCCAAAAAAAGATGGCATGGAATTAATACAAGCGGTTTCCCAACTATACCCAAAGATTTCAATCGTCGCATCAACTGGAGATTTGTCGAAATATGATTTTCCGTTGTTGATAGAACAAAAAACGATCTTTGCAGCAATAGAGAAACCGTGGGATAAAGACACCGCAATTGAGACGGTAAAATCAGCGGTGGAAGCCCATCAATCAATTGCAACCGATTAAAAAGATTTGCCCTCATGGCTGTTTAATCGCGGATGTTTAAGCGTAAAAACTTTTTGAGAACTCTAACAATTAATTTTTGTGAGAACCATCACAAAGCGGTTGATTGCCCGTAGACTTGCAACCACAAAAAAACAATCTGGCATCTTTTTCTGCGGTGTATTTTACCGGATTGAATTCAGACCCTTTATGGGAACCGTCACAAAAGGGTTGCTTGGCGCTCTTACCGCAGGCGCACCAGAAATATGACTTACCGGATTCAACTTCCACTGCGAATGGACTGTCTGCGGCTCTTACTGGATCGTTCATAGTCGATAACCTCGATTGATAATGAATCAGTTTATTATACTAATCAAAAAATTGTTCAATTTAAAATTGAAGCGATTACTAAGCAATTCTGAAGCCATCACGGCCCTAAATATTTTTCCTGAACGTATTTGGGGTCTTCCCATACTGCCGAACAAATGCCCTGGTCAACGTTCGGGCTGATGCAAACCCCAATTGCTCGGCAATACTCTCCAGCGATGAACTTGAATGTTTTACCAGGCTCAATGCTTTCATCATCTTCCAGTCTTGTACGTATGCAATTGGTGTGATGCCCACAGTATGTTTGAAATGTCGATTCAATGTTGTTCGGGACATACCAATTTGGTGTCCCAAGGTATCCAGAGTCCAGTTGGTTCCCGGCTCCCGATGAATCAATTTCAATGCCTGCCTCAATCTTGGATCACCTAGAGCAGCCACGAATCCAATATCACCATCAAATTCTTTAACATGTTCTTCAAGTAATTGAAGAAACAGTACCTCTGTCAAGCGATCTATTATCTGACTGCTGTTGTTTTGAATGCGATTAATTTCACTGTCAATCAAAATTGCGGTTGCCCATGCCGACTGGCTTATTTGTTGATGTGAAAAATGAATCAAATCAGGAAGGGATTCAAGAATCGGGTGGGCGGTTTCCTGGTCGTATTGAACCAGACCGCACATAAGGCGGTTGGTGATGTCTCCTTTTTGAAACATCGGTGAATCGAGTTCACATGCTTCGCCAACCCGGTTACTGTCGACTAATTCGCGGTCGGGCCGATCTGCGATCCAGTGTGAATTTCCAGTGGGCAGCATCACAATTTCCATGTGTTCTACTTTCACAAAATCATCACCGCGCGTACCAACATAACAACCACCCGCCAAAGCGATGTGAAATCGGGGTATTTCCAGAGGCTGAAACGCGACTCCCCAGGGCGCAGCCAAATTTGAATGAAAGAAAATGGTTCCCCGAAATCTAAGGGTTTCGAGGATATCGCCGACGACGTCAAACTCTTTTTTCATGTTGATTCAATGGAACCACATTTTGGTTCCCTCGGATACACACCATTTGTCTGAAAAATTGCACAATACAGCTCACGAAGTTTCTGTTGTTTCCTGAATTTATAAGAGAGGTTTATCATGACAAGCAAGACACTAAAATTTTTGACAACTGCTGGTGCGGTTTTAGCACTGTTTTCACAAATGTCAACAATTGCAAATGCTGAAGAATATTATAGTTTATCAAACGGCGAGCTCGAGCGCCCCACGGGCTATCGTGAATGGGTTTATGTTGGAACGCCGCTGACGCCAAATGATCTTAATGATGGCAAAGCCGCTTTTCCCGAATTCCACAACGTCTATATCGATCCGAAAAGCTGGGCACACTGGAAAGAAAATGGTGAGTTTCGCGATGGCACAATTCTGATGAAGGAACTTGTTGCTGTAGGTTCGAAAGCCGCGGTTAGTGGAAATGGCTATTTTCAGGGTGGGTTTGTGGGACTGGAAGCAACCATAAAAAGTAAAAGCGATTTCCCAGACGAACCAGGAAATTGGGCCTATTTTAGTTTTTCGACCCCTGATCACAAAAACCTTAACGAAACTGCAAACGCCTTTCCAAAAGAAGCCTGTAATGCATGCCATCAGGCCAGCGCTGCTGATGATTTCGTATTTACCCAGTACTATCCCGTTCTCGGTGCAGGCAAAGGCGCTGGTGATGCTGCCACTGGTGGTGTTTCGTCTAGCCTGGAATAAGAGCCTGGGTCAGGTGAGACTTCCATATACTGGTCTCATCTGACCCTAGTCTTTCACCAATCACAATTACCATCAAGAGTCACTAAATACAAAAATCTTATGAAGCATCTAATTAAATCGGCTAGTATTTTTATTTTGCTTTTCAGTTTTGGTGTTACGGCACATGGGGGAGAGTCATTTTCTGCTCATGTAGATAGCGAGGGAAATATCAGTTTCCCAAAAGATTTTCGTATTTCCATGGTTCACCTCGGGTCCTGGTTTGTGCCCGAGGGCGGCGCCAGTGGTTTTCACGATGTTTATACCGAACGAGAATCTGTGGAAGCATTCAGAAAAGCCGGGCAATTCCCCGATGGGGCAACCCTGGTAAAAGAACTCAGGGCACATAGTTCGGGCAGTTATTCAACCGGGGACGGCGTCAGTTTTGCGACTAAAGATCTAAAACAATGGTTCGTTATGATAAAGGACACGGAAAACCGTTTCGCCGATCATCCACTGTGGGGAGATGGCTGGGGCTGGGCGTTATTTAAACCAGGAAGTACCAACGAAAATTCAGCATCGGATTACAAAGCTGATTGCATAGGTTGTCATATACCCGCCAAAGATAAGGATCACATTTATACTGAAGCTTACCCAACCCTATTTCCCGACTCATAAAATTTTGAGATCAGATAAGGCGCCTCAATCGAGCCTTATCTGATCTAATTCGAGAATCTTACACCGAGATCCTGTAATTTTTTGATCCGCTCATCCTTTTCGCCCAAATATTTAATTAACACATTGGATGCGAATTCAATATCCAGTGTTCCCGCCGCCATCATTTCTTCCAGGTCGGCCCAGTCTTTGGTCCTATTGTAAAAAGCATTAAAACTGAAATTCCGCTCATTAAATTCGTGTGTGCAATTCTTCATAGCAATGGATGCCATACCGCAAGTTTAATCTGGTTATAAAAATATAGGTACAATCATGCTTCATTTCTAGATAATGGACTGCAAACGTCATGTTTTATAAGACCAGTGAACCCCATGGCCTGCCCCGTAATCCATTTAAGAGTTGTGTGGTGCCTCGACCCATCGCCTGGGTCAGTTCGGTTCATCCCAATGGCACTCCAAATCTCGCACCTTTCAGTTTTTTCAACGCCCTGGCTGATGATCCACCTATGGTGATGCTAGCGTTCAACGGCTACCACGATTACGGCGGCGAGAAGGACACGTTGTTCAACATTAAATCCAGCGGGGATTTTGTTGTTAACATGGTGCCGCTAGGTTTAAAGGATGCAATGAATACATCCACCGAAGGCGTGGCTCATGAGGTGGACGAAATTGAACTTGCTGGCCTCGATACAAAACCTTCGATAATTGTCAAGCCACTACGGATTGCGGCGGCACCAATACACCTCGAGTGCGAGTTGTATCAGGAAGTTAATTTACCCTGCAACACGAAAAACAGCATCAACACAATGATTGTCGGAACCGTACTTGGCATTCACATCGACGATAATGTACTTGTGGACGGACTGATTGATTTGAATAAGGTAAACCCGCTGGCTCGCCTGGGCTACAAACAATATACGTCGGTACAGGATGTCTTCGAAATGACACGTCCATAATTCGGTCAATATTAAACTTCCTTTTAACGTTTATGGGGTTCTCTTTGTGTGTTGATTGACGCACTGCCTAGGGAGCCTCTGATTAAAACTGGGCAGATCAAGTTGTGATTGAAAATGATCAAGTTCAAGGCGCAAAATGCGCGTAATAGCACGGCTATTGCGAAGTTTTGCAACGCAGAAATTGATTATTTTGAACTCAAATTGACTGTTCATGTTTTAATCAGAGGTTCCCTAGACAACATTGCAACGAATTGAATCTATCCGTTAAACTGAGGGAGACTCATACTGCCCCATATTTTATAATTTCAAATAAATCTTGATTTCTGCGTTTTCGAAATTCTTAGTGTTATCAGCCATTGTGCTGACATTGGCGCTCGTAGCGACATACTTGTGGTTTCCAAATGATGGTGAAAACGAAATTGCAAACGCCATTATTAAAGAACCACAGCTCGAACCTGAAACTGACGAGCTCGAGCAATCGAACCTAATCTCAAAAGTAATCATCGAAGATTCAGACTCATCTGTCTCACAATTATCTGATTCAGCAAACGACCAAGAAGAGGAATCCTCCCCTACGGGAAATCTATTTGTATGGGGTACCATTCAAACTGATTTTGGCATCGTAGTTCCACGGGAACAAATCAAACTATATTCTAAGAGTGTTAATAAAGGCTATACCGCCACCAGTGACGAGAATGGATACTTTACTTTTCCTGATGTTGTACCCGCTTTAGACTATCATTTATCTGTAGCGCCGAAAGGACTGTATCAACGCGTTTCCATGGAATCTCTAGCCATATCGAACAATCAAATTGGACTACCCATAACACTCCATTCCATGGAGTCGGGAACATTAAATGGAAGAGTCGTGAATTTAGAAGGTGTTGCAATTCCTAACTACGACATAAAAATTCAAAGCCCATTGAAATCTCGGTGGTTACATGGTTTCAAAACAGATGCCATCGGCGAATTTCATATAAAAAATGTTCCAATTGGGCCCGTATCATTCACAAAAACCTTTGGTCAGGCGATGATCATTTCAGGGCATCAGTATTTGGGTGAATCCCAACCTGCGATCGAGCTCATAGTAGACATCGGAAGATATTCATTGACGGGGGTGGCACTTGATCCATATAACGACCCAATTCCAGGGGCTACAGTGATACTGAGTTGGCGCCACGATAATGGAATGCAACAAAGTATTATTAATCGTCGAGATACCACTACGCCCGATGGGAACTTTTCATTTTACAACCTTGGGCCAGGCGACCATGATTTACTGATCACGATTGCGGGTGGTCTATATTACAACCAGATAGTTGACGTTGGGATTGATGACTCTAATATGGTTGTGGTACTAAAACAAAAATCTGATACCGAAGCAAACAAAACAAAGTCAGATTAGACTTACCTAGCAAAAGTCTCAACTGACTCCACTTTCTACCAACGCTGGTCCGGACAGGTTTCGTCAACTGCTCGAAGTTTTGCTTTTAAGGGGCATCCGCAAAGTCCGCAAGTTATTTTCTTTTTGTGCGGACACCCTAAGCATATCTCACTGCGTTGCTGGGCCAGTGCTTCAACTTCAGAATCTGTGATAACAACATTCTTCCATCCATTTAGCATATTTTTCAATTGATCTACTCTGTTTTTGGCCATCGGTATTTCCAGGGTATTCATAGTTTTTGGTTTTCTGATTTAGTTTTAGGGTTAAAAAGTCTTGAAACAGTTTTACTACAGCTGATTCAAATCCCAAAGACGATAGACCATAGAAAATAGTTCCCATCTTTTAGATAATTTTATTTTAAAAAAATATTTCCCATAATCGGGAACCATTTTTCCAACTCCCTCGTCAGTAGCGTCCGTACAAGTTCCAAACATTCACTTTCGAATAAACCAAATTGAGGAAGCAAAAATGAGCGACAAATATTTAGTTAACTGCGAATACGGATCGGATAACCCTGAAAAAGCCACAATAAATTTTATTTTGGCCTTCGCCAGTTCGAAAACCCATGAAACCGCGGTATTCGCTACGGCGGGTGCTTATGATCTTTTCCTTGAAGACACAGCGCCGGATTTTCAGGCTGAAGGCTATGAACCCATTAATGGCCTAATTGACGGATTTGTCGAAAATGGTGGAAAAGTCTGGTTGTGCCCAGCCTGCGCAAAAGCCAAAGGTATTGAACAACAAGACCTGATTCACGGCGTAGAAATTGCAGGTGCACCAAAAGTCATGGAATTTCTTTCAAGCGGCGGCAGAACTCTGTCTTAGTGAACATCCGCCCCGGGACATGATAGATGGTAAGCTGTCCCGTAGTTATAGCAAGGGATAAATGTAAACATGGTACAGAGGCTAACAAAACCTGACCGTTAAGGGGAAACGTAGTTACTCGGCTATGACCATTAATTCATTAATTAATCAATGAGATACAGTTGTTTGAAAATAATTGGAACTAAATTCGGCTGTGGCACGTCATTAGCCACAGCAACCAATTTAAGTTCCGATATCCGAAATTATGCAAATTGTCTCCCATTTCACGACGGCCACATCACAGAACCGGCAAAGTCTGACACCATCGTCAAAGCCATCAGTTGAAATAAAACCTGTGGACGATATTCAGACAGCTTCAGATAATCATTCATTTTTCGAATCAGCGGTTACCCGTTTAATGGACCGACTCTATGGCACCGCATTGCGATTCACCAGAAATTCAGCGGATGCAGAAGATTTAATCGCTGAGTCTCTGGAAAAAGCCTGGAAAAGCCTGGACAAACTGGAAGATAGAGAAAAGTTTGACGGCTGGATGATGCGAATTTTGTCCAACAGCTATATCAGTCGGTGGCGCCGCCACAAAACCCATGAAAAAATATTCGACGATGATGTTGCAACCGACGATTTGGATGACAAAGATTCCTTGTATGCAAAATTGCATCAACCCTTTTTGCTTTGGTATGGAACGCCAGAAAAAAAGTTTCTCAACGAATTGTTGAAGGAAGATATAGAAAAAGCACTTGATGCCTTACCCGATGCCTATCGCATTGTTGTTGTTATGGTGCAGTTACTTGGTTTTTCTTATGAAGAAGTATCAGCTGATCTCGATGTGCCTGTGGGTACGGTGAGATCAAGATTAAATCGTGGGCGCCGTCAATTACAGGATGCACTTTGGCAAAACGCCCAGGATGCAGAATTAACACTACCCAACTAGTTAAGGGGATTTTAAAAATGGCTAAATCCATTACATGTATAGAAGCAATGTCCAAACTCCAGGCCTATCTCGACAATGAGGTGGGCGGGCCTAGCGAGCAAGACATCGATGAACATTTGCACAACTGCCGAGAGTGCTTTAGCCGGGCGGAATTTGAAAAAACATTACGCCTAAAAGTCACACAAATTAGCGAGGCTAAGACCCCTGATGATATTCAACAGCGATTGGCTTCGTTGATAAAAAAGTTTTAGCCGATTAAAATTTTAGTACGGGAATTTTGATACTGGAATAGAATTATGGTCGCAGTACTCGGTTATAGCAAAGAAGAAATCAGGCAAGCGGTAAAGGACATGTACACCATCGTCGCAACCAAACCCACTGCACCGCTACATTTTCCCATAGGCCGGGAAGCCGCTAAACTAGCTGGTTATAGCGAAGATCAAATTTCAGATTTACCCGATGAGTCTCTGGAATCATTCGCCGGAGTGGGATGCCCGTTTCGCGCCAATGTTGTGAAACCTGGACAAACCGTTGTTGACATCGGATCGGGCTCTGGAACTGATGTACTGCTCGCGGCCAAACTGGTGGGAAGTAGCGGTAAGGTAATTGCTGTGGACCTCACACCAGCCATGCGCGAAAAACTGCAGCGCACTCTGAAAAAACACAACATCACCAATGTTGAAATCATGGAAGGCGATGCGGAAAACATTCCCTTACCCAATGAAATCGCCGATGTGGTCACCAGCAATGGGGTGTTGAATCTGGTTGCGGATAAACGAAAAGCCATCAGCGAAATCTTTCGAATTGTCAAACCAAATGGCCATGTACAAATCGCAGATATTGTTATCGCCAGTCCAGTGACCCCTGACTGTGAAGACGATCCCAAGTTATGGGCGGAATGCGTGGTCGGTGCAACTGTGGACGAATCCTATCTGGAAATGTTTCGTGACGCCGGATTCGAAAATCTGGAAGTATTACGCGACTATGATTATTTTGCTCACAGTCCTTCAGAAGATACGAAAGAAGTTGCCAAACAGTTTGGTGCCCATGCCTTTGAATTACGCATGACTCGAAGTGTGGTAGCGCCGGTAAAAATGTTCCAGATCGCAAAACGCCTTGATCCACGTCGGGTTATCAGAAATATTCAACGCCGAGGTCTATGGGGAACCACCTCCCTGGTCATGGCTGTGATTGCATGTTATGGCACCCTCGCCCTGGCCGCGGTTATGGGAATGCTTGGGATTTCCATGGCAGTCAATGAAGGCATTTGGGCAGGTGCAATTATTCTGTTCGCAATACTGGCTTGCGGCGTCATTGCACTTGGAATGAGGAAACATCATTCACCCAAACCCGTCATCGTTGCCATTATAGGTACGGCGATTCTGGTTTACACCATGTACATCAACTATCAAATCGTTACAGAAATCGCGGGTTTTATTGTTCTTTCCATCGCCACCTGGCTTGATTTCGATCTGCGACGCTGGGCCAAGGTCCCCGGCGGTAAAAAAGCAGGATCACGTAACCAACGCAACTAAAGTAATGAGCCAAGTTTTGAACAAAATAGTACAAGTTAGAAGCTGAGTGATTTCAATAAATCAAGTTGGGGCAATAGCGCTTAGAAACAGTCCAGGGGCTCACCCTGGAATTTCACATTTTGCCCCTCACAGATTTTCCACTATGCTAAGTATGGGCTTTAGCCAGCACGCTTCACACCAATTTCTCTAAGAATTTTCTTACTGGTCAGCAAAAGCGGAATCACGGTCACAAGACCAACCAACAAACAAGTGCGTAGCAGGGTCGACAAGGTTGGCCAACTGATCGCATCTACATCGCTCACGGTAAATGATAACGAAAATAACAATATCGCGAACATAATCCTCTGGGATAATCCCTGCATGGAAAGATAGGTTGCTCGTTGACTGGAATCGATTAATGGCGCTATTGCAGCATTGACTGGCGCGTGGACCATGGCCATGGGGAAGTTACGCGCAAACACCATCATCAATGCAGCGAAATGTAAAACCGTTCCCAATGCAGTAATGATTGAAAGCTGAACTGCCCCAGCGAGAGCAATCACGCCAAGTAATCCAATTGCATTTCGAATTCGAATGCTCAATGCTGCTCCCATGGCACCACCGAACATGGAAATCGAAATCACAACGCCCGATATTAATGCAGCATTGTTTCCCTGAATGGTTAATAACTCCAGCCCAAGCAATCGGATATAGGGTTGATAAAATTCGAATGGCACATGCTCCATGGAATACATCACTACCATCGCCACAAACAACCAGGCCAATAACGGATTTTTCAATCGTTTTATACAACTGCTTAAGACCCTGAGAAACGATTGGGGTATTTCGTGTCTGCAATGCCTGGGCTCAGCAAATTGAGTTACGATGATCAAAGCGGCAATTCCCCCACACAATGACAGCACATAGGCAAATCTCAAGTCGATGAGACCAAGCGCACCACCTAACAATGTGCCAACCGCCAGTGACAACATACCAAACTTTTCCGCCCGAGCCTCCCTTTTTTCATACTCATTCTCCCGCCCAACCGCAACCAGAGAATCATAATGTAATGCGGTATCGGTACCAGACTGAAAGGCGGTTCCCGCAGCCAGCATAAACTGGCCAAAGGCAAAGATCGTGAAGCCACTGCCCGTTAGAAAAAGTGTATGGGCACAAACCAATGAAAGCGCGGATAAAGCCAATGTAATCTTACGGCCCACTCGATCTGAAAAATACCCCGATGGTACTTCAAGAATAAATACCGAAACATAATAAACAGCTGAAAGCTGCAAAATTTGTTCGAGTGATACAAACTGGGAGAAATACAGAAAAAATACCGATATCCATGCCTGGACATCTGAAGCAACACGAAACCATGGATAGAGTCGGATATTTTTTTCCAATGTTATTCGGCTCAGGATTGTGGCCGCCCTAAAATTTTTAAGTGCTGACTATACTGCAAGTAGACTGTTTCTGCTGCGCACAATATACTGTCGCCTCAAAACAGACTCGATAAATAAGTAGCTAAAATGTCGACATCATCGCCTTATGATATTTTATTTGAGCCGGTAAAGATCGGCCCGGTCACAGCAAAGAACCGTTTCTATCAGGTGCCTCATTGCACTGGCCTTGGTTGGGTGCGGCCAAAAATGGTTGCTGACTTGCGCGGCATGAAAGCGGAAGGCGGCTGGGGCGTGGTCTGTACCGAGTATTGTTCAATTCACCCTTCATCCGACGACCTGCCTTATATATCCCATTCAATCTGGGATGAAGGCGATGTAAAATCCCATGCCCTGATGACGGAGAAAGTCCACCAGCACGGCGCCCTGGCAGGGGTTGAGCTATGGGCCGGAGGCGCCCGATCGTCAAACCTGTTTAGTCGGGAAGTCCCATTGAGTGTTTCCAGCATGCCCAATACGGCAGGCAATCCGAAACAATCCCGGTCCATGGATAAGGCGGATATTCGCAACCTGCGAAACTGGCATCGCCAGGCCGCGTTGAGGGCTAAAGCGGCGGAGTTTGATATCGTCTATGTCTATGCAACCCACGGCTATCTGTTTTCATCCTTTCTTTCATCCCATACCAACACCAGGACGGATGAATACGGTGGCAGCCTGGAAAATCGTGTTCGACTGGTTCGGGAGGTAATCGAAGAAACCAATGAAGCCGTCGGAGACCGATGCGCCGTTGCAGTTCGATTTTCTGTGGACGAGGGCGGCGGTGGTGATGGCGCTCCGGTTTACAACGAACTGCGGGAAATGTTCGAAATGCTGGCAGAGCTGCCCGATCTTTGGGATATCAATGTCGCAGACTATTCTTATGAGATGGGTGTGTCGCGATTTGTTAAAACCGCTTCTCTCGAGCCTTACATGAATTTTGTTAAATCCAAAACCACCAAACCCGTAGTTACCGTCGGTCGATTCACCTCGCCGGATACCATGGTATCCCAGGTGAAACGCGGCATTGTGGATTTCATTGGGGCGGCCCGCCCGTCAATTGCAGATCCGTTTTTACCCAATAAAATTAAAAACGATCAAATCGAAGACATTCGCGAATGTATCGGTTGCAATATCTGTTATGCCTCAGACGGTTTGGGTATACCCATTCGATGCACCCAAAACCCGACTATGGGAGAAGAGTGGCGACGCGGATGGCATCCCGAAAATATGAATGACAAAGCATCAGACGCTACCGTATTGGTTATTGGGTCGGGGCCCGCCGGACTGGAAGCCACCCGGGCGCTGGGACTGCGCGGATACCACGTATTACTTGCTGAAAAAAACCGAGACCTGGGTGGCAGGATTTCTAGAGAATCAAAATTGCCCGGCCTGAGCGAATGGGCGCGAGTCCGGGATTATCGTGTTGGGCAAATTGAAAAAATGCCTAAAGTGGAAATCTTCCGCGAAAGCCATATGGGTGTTGAGGAAATTGTGGAAGTGGGCGCGGACCATGTTGTACTGGCAACCGGCGCCCATTGGCGACGAGATGGATTTGGACGATACAATGAAGCGCTCAATCCTAATCTTGGTGATGAATCTGCGCTATACACCCCCGACGATATTATGGAAGGGCGAATGCCTGACGGTACAACAATAATTTATGACGATGACAGCTACTACATGGCCAGCGTAATCGCAGAAAAGTTAAGCAGCGAAGATGTATCGGTCATCTATGTGACTCCGGATACCAAAGTTTCTTCCTGGAGCACATACACCGCCGAGCAACGTCGGGCACAAAAACGATTAATGGAACTTGGCGTTCAGATTGTTACCTCAAAACACCTGCAGTCATTTGGTGGAACTCGCGCTGAGCTGGGTTGTACTTATGGCGGTCCTGAGATATCTTTGGACGCCGCTGCTTTGGTGCTGGTTACCGCAAGAAATCCTGATGATCAACTTTATTATGATCTGAATCACTATGTCGAATCGAATGCGGATAAAACAAAGTTCACTGTATCAAAGATTGGCGATTGCGACGCGCCCGCTATAATTGCAGATGCGGTTTATGCCGGACACCGATGGGCCAGGGAACTTGACACTGAAAAAGATATTGAACCCTCGGTGAAATATGATCGGGTTTTTAGCCTCGCAGATCCCTAGAGTGAAATACACTATCGAATACTATATAGATTAGTAACAATGAAAATTAACCCCGATGTAAAAGACTGCGCACCGGCGCCCATTGCCGAGGCCTGGTCGTGGCTGGATAACCCCGATGATCCTGAACTCATCGATGTGTGCCAGGCGGTGCCCTCTTATCTGCCCCATCAATCCATGCTGGATCATATGGGGGATGCGATCAAACGGGGTGAGGCCGCAACTTATACTGACATTGCTGGTATCGACCCCCTTCGAAAAGCCCTGGCTGGAGATATCAATTCCCGCTATGACGGATCTGTCAATGCGGATGAAGTGTTCATTACCGCAGGATGTAACCAGGCTTTTTGTGCCGTAATCGATACCCTTTGCCAGAGCGGCGACAATGTCATTGCACCCCTGCCCTGTTATTTTAATCACGAAATGTGGTTGTCAATTCGCAGCGTCGAAATTCAGTGGCTGGAATTCAATCAGGAGACTGCAGAGCCAAGCCCATCTCAGGCTGACGGACTGGTGAATTCGCATACCCGGGCCATCGTTCTGGTATCCCCCAACAACCCGACAGGGGCGATCTACAGTGAAGCCACGATGGAGAAATTTTTTGAGGTTGCCAAAAAACATGGCATTCCATTGATTATTGATGAAACCTATCGGGATTTTATGGATGATTCCCATCCGCCACACAATCTATTCCAAAAACCAGACTGGCGAGACACCTTTATACATTTATATAGTTTCTCAAAAGCATTCAGCCTGACCGGTCATCGTGTTGGCGCCATTGTTGCAAGCGAGTCATTACTCAATGAACTCAGTAAGGTTCAGGATTGTGCGGTGATCAACGCGCCTCATCTGGGACAAATCGCAGCACTTTTTGGGCTGGAAAATCTCACTGCCTGGAGAAGGGAGAAGGGTCTGGAAATGATTGTACGTGCTCAGGCAATTCGCGATGCCTTTGATAATTCAGATCTGAAATATGAACTAGTTTGTGCGGGCGCTTATTTCGCCTATATCAAACATCCTTTTGACCAACCATCCAGCGTCGTAGCGAAACGTTTGGCCCAGGAGTTTAAAGTAGTTTGCCTTCCAGGCACTTATTTTGGCGATGGCCAGGAACAATATTTTAGATTTGCCTTTGCCAATCTGGAGCAGGCGCGGTTTCCGGAACTAATCAAAAGATTAATTGCCAGTCAGAAGTAAGAAATCAATATTCTTCTATTGGGGAAATTTTTGATCGTATGAAGCGTAACCTACTTTCTTTTTCTCAGCATAGGCCTGGACTTGAAATGAGTAGGTGTGAGTTGACGGCGGGCAAGGGCCCTTCCAGCTCTTTAGTGCGCCGTGGGGGATGACATCCCCACCTTCATATTTGATCTTACCCCCACCGTGGCCAAATCCCGGCGCATCTTTGTCGACCATCTTAACCTTAAATTTGGTAACACCTTCGGGTAGATTTATCAGTTTTATCTCTGGGGATTTTTTCGAGAAACATTCTTTCATCCCGTCATACCATTCAAATTCAATGGCAAACTCATCTGCCTGAATGGGTTGAACTGTAACAGCAAAAATTAGAGCTAACCCAGAAATCGAAACTTTTAATAATTTCATGACTATAACGTCCTGACCAAATAGGTCCATTGGCTAGTGTTGGATAACTCATACTACGCCCAATTTATTGACAAGCCAAGAAAAAAATGGATTTAAAACTTGGCAAATCTGTAGGGCCGAACAATTGTTATTGGCTCAAGCCAATTTTCTCAATAAAACAGTAAATAAATTATTTTGTGCCTTGGGCTGTTTTGGAGCCCTTTTCATTGCTTTTAACTCCTGATCATCGTACTTCGATCCGCTTACTAAGTGATCTTCGGTGACCTGGACAATGCCCTGGGCAAACATAAGGGCCGGATGTGAATAATGGTTATTTTGATTTCTTACTTTTCTCATGATCGTTCTCTCATTAATAGTTAGTGAATAAAATAGTTAGTGAATAAATGGCTTAGAACCGGAATCCTTTACTCATCCAGCTCAATTCTTTAAGCAGGTCTACTACGTGGAACCCTGCATTAGGTGTGTGTACTGGTGGTTGAGTGGCGGTTTCCTGCTCGTAGCGAAGAATGGCGTTCAACTCATAATCTGAATAAGCGCTTTCGCTTACTGATTTTTCTCGAGCCAGTTGCTTAACCCCCTGCGCAAACGAATCGGTGTGGTTATGGGTTCGGTTTTTAATGTTTACTTTTCTCATTTTAGTTGCCTCGTTTAAGTGATGTTTGGTTTCGATGGAGGCATTCTCTTAGGTCGTCATTAATTTCCTTGCGTATTTGCATTAAATACCCGAAAATAATCATTAAATAATCATTAAATTTTTTAACTCATTGAAATATATGGGCTAATTTGTCGAATTTAATTCAAAATTTGGCGAATCAATTGAAATTAGGACAAATTTGGTGGGGCTAAACCTTAAGTTACTGGGGCAAATCGAATGCCGACTGTCTTCGAAAGCGAAATCCGGAGATCGGCTTACCCTGTCAACACGGAAAGCCGAAGTCCTGTTGGCTTATCTTGCATTAGCACCGGGCATCCGCCATCCAAGGGAACGTTTACTCAATCTCTTGTGGAGTAATCGCAGCGAGGAGCAGGCCCGAAATAGTCTACGCCAGGCCTTAAGCGCCATTAAAAAAACCCTGGTTAGCATGGACGAGATGCCGCTGGAAATCGAACGGACCACGGTTTCCCTGGATGCAGATTTGATTCAGGTAGATGCCCTGGAATTTGAACAGCTTGCTGGGGAAACCGATATAAAAAGCCTGACCAAAGCGGCAAAACTGTATCAGGGTGAGTTTTTGGAGGGCATAACCATTCGTGATGCTGCAAGCCAGGGCTGGCTAGCCCACGAAAGAGATCGGTTCAAGCGCCTGATTGTGGAAATCCTATCAAACCTTGGCCAATTACAAATATCTGATAAAAAATACAAACTGGCAATCGAATCCGCTGAACGATTGGTCGAATACGACCCCCTTGAAGAATCTGCATGGCGACTACTGATGCAGGCATATGCTGCGAAAGGCAATCGCAATCATGCACTACTGGCGTACAAGCGTTGTAGTGAAACATTAAAACTGGAGCTTGGGGTTGAACCCGAAACCCAGACCAATGAACTACGAGATGAGATTCGTGACGGTAAGCAAACTCCGGTAGCACCGAAGCCCCAAACTTCGAGTCCGGAGAAATCACCGCTGAAAAAACCAGCCGATAAAAGTCTTGATCCGAATGAAAACGCAATTCTGGTTATGCCTTTTGAAAATCTTTCCAACGATTCAGAACAACAATACTTCAGCGAAGGCATTACCGAAGGGGTCATTGTCGGATTAACCAACTACCCTTCTCTCAATATTCTCTCCAGAAACTACTCCAATGCCATTGGACAGCAAAACCTGACTGCCAATGAAATTTCCGACAAGTACAAAGTCCGCTATATCATCGAAGGCAGCGTTCGCAAAACCCCAAAGAAACTGAGGATCACAACTCAGCTGGTCAATACAGAATCTGGTAAGCAGATCTGGGGTAAGCGATTCGATACCGATCTTGAAAAAATCTTCGATGTAGAAGACGAACTAATAAGAACTATCGTTTCCAATATCAAAGGCAAGATGGATATTTCTGATGAGGAAATCGCCTATCGAAAACCCGCAAAGGATATGGACAGCTACGATTTGCTGATGCGAGGTAAATATCATCTAAATAAATTTAACCCTGAAAATAACTTGCTCAGTAGAGAGGCACTGGAAAAGTGTATTGCACTGGATCCGGATTGTGAATTTGCCCATAACTATTTGTATCGCGTCAATATCCTCGACTGGTTATCAGGCTGGACCGAACCCCGTCAGGAAAATTTCGAAAGAGCGCGCCACCACATTGAAAAAGCGGTTGAGCTGGGACCCGATGAGTCGGTGATTTTATCAAGTTTCGCGGAATTCCTTTTATTCGATCGAGATTACGATCGTTGCGAAGATCGAGCTGAGCGCGCGTACCGGCTGAACCCCGATGATATTGAGACCTTGGCGACCTTGAGTTCGGTGCACGCTGGACTTGGCAATGTAGAAATTGCTCTGGAAATGGCGGACGCGTGCAGAACCCTGGATCCATTTCATCCATGGATAGACTGGGTCAATGGAATTGCCTATTACACTGGCAAGCGCTTCCAAGATGCACTGGATACCTTCAAAATGATGCCGAATCCTTCTGATGAAATAGAAGGTTGGCTTGCGGCATGCTACGAGAGACTGGGCCAACATACTACCGCCGAGAAGCATCTACAGAAATACGTCGAGACGGTACGTAAGAACATGGTCACGCCCCCCGCCACCCTGGAAGACTGGCACAGACTCTGGCAGGCAACGTCAGCCGCCAAACACGATTACGACAGCGACTATCCCTTTGATGCGCTCTGTGATGCGGGTTTGGAACAATATATTGAAGAAACGGCAATTCCTGATAACGGCGACAAGATTCCAGCTATAGTGGTACTACCATTTGATAATTTATCTGGTGATCCAAGTCAAGAATATTTCAGTGACGGAATCACAGAAAGCGTCATCAACAACCTTTCCCTATTTCCGGATATGTTGGTCAAATCTAGAAATGCGAGCTTTGCTTTTAAGGAACAAATTAAATCCATTGGGGAAATTTCAAAAGAACTCGACGTTGATTATGTGGTTGAAGGGAGCATACGAAAGTCCAACGATCGTATTCGAGTTTCCGTTCAGTTGGTTGCAGCACAAAACGGAAATCAGGTTTGGAGTGGTCGATTTGATTCAGAGCTAAAGGACATCTTCGATCTCGAGGAAGAGCTCAGCAGAACCATTGCTGGAAATGTGACGGGTCGAATCGAATCTGATCTTCAGAAAATAGCGATTTCTAAAAGAGCAGGGGATCACCAAGCCTATGATTTTCTACTTGAAGGCCTCTACCATACCCAACGATTCACGGCAGAAGATTCGATTATTGCACTAGATAAATTGAATAAATGCATTGGACTCGAACCCAGCAATTCTCGCGCACATGCAATTCTTAGCTACAACCACACCATGATTTGGCTGGAACGTTGGACAATGAACCATAAAAAGTCATTTCAACTAGCGCGTGAGCATGTTGAGAAAGCAATTGATTTGACTCCGAATAGCAGCGTTGCACTCACCGCATGTACTGAACAATTGATTTTTAGCCGAAAATACGACGCTGCAGGTGCCACAATTGATAAAGAAATAAAAAATAATCCAGGTAACCCTGAAGCCCTCGCCCAAAAAGCACTGCTGTCGAACATGACAGGTCAATACGATTCCGCATTGGGGTACGCAGTGAAATGTATGGAAATTGATCCCCACCATGCCTGGGGACATTGGCAAATTGCTGAATCACAATTAAATAGCGAAAAGTACGAAGACGCCATAAAAACAATTTCAGGATCAAATACAACCCCACACTACCTGCTTGCGATCCTGTCAATTTGTTATATGAAGAACGGTGAAGCAAAAAAAGCACGAGAAGCCATACAAAGGTTTTTAAAGGGTGCTCGAGAATCAATGAAGGCATTTCCAAGTTCGCGGGATGAATGGTATAGCTATTGGCGTGACAATATGCCATTTGAAGACACACAAATTATCGATGCCCAATTTGAAATATTGGAAAATGCAGGAATTTGTGAATTACAGCCAGCTGCGATTGACACCAGCGACCTGAGTATCTTTCCAACCATTGCTGTCCTGCCGTTTAAAAACCTTTCCAATGACCCCGAGCAGGAATATTTTAGTGACGGCATCAGCGAAAGCATAATTCAAGGATTAGGTATGTTTAAAGGACTAATTGTTAAGTCCAGCCATACCAGTTTTGTTTATCGTGATAGCAATGAATCTATATTAGATATTGCGGAACAGCTTAATGTGCAATACATGGTTGACGGCAGTGTGCGCAAATCGGGAAATCGACTTCGTATTGCGGCTCAACTGATTGAATCAAGTAGTGGCAATCAGCTATGGGGAAAACACTACGATTCAGAGCTGGAAGATATTTTTGATCTTGAAGAAGAATTAAGCCAGACCATCGCTAGCACCTTGCGTGGGCGTATTGACCTGGACATCCAACAATCTGCCGCACGAAAACCGCTCAGCAATCTGAAAAGCTACGATTTCTACCTTCGAGGAATTTATCACGTGCATAAATTCTCTCCCGAGGACAATAAAAAAGGCCAGACGCTTTTAGAGCAATCTATTGAACTTGATCCAGATAATGCGAACGCACATGCGTATCTTGCAGCTGTGCAATATGTAAATTTTAACGAAAACTGGACTGTTGACAGAAAAGCCATATTACCCAAGGGGAAATACCATATCGAGCGTGCCCTGGAGCTCGACCCAGAAAATGCCTTTGTACATGGTTTTATGAGTGAATATTTGTATTTTGCTAGAGAATTTGATCGTGGTGATTTTCACGCAGATAAAGCGATCGAACTTAATCCCACTCTTCCTGACGGTTATGCCATGAAGGCCTGGGGACTAGCATCTGCACGACAGTTCGATAGCGCCCTTGACTACGCGGATAAATGCTTAAAACTTGACCCTCAACATGCCTATGCGGGGTGGATTGTGGGTGAAGTTTATCGGGACCTTGGCAAATTTGAAAAAGCAATTCAAGTATTCCGTTCACTGCCACACATGCCGGATAGTTGTTTGGCTCAAATTGCAGTTTGTCTTGCCGCTATGGGTGACACCCAGCAAGCCAAAATTGAAATGTCTAAATATCAGGTTCTAGCGAGGCAGAAAATGCCCGCGTATCCTGATTCTGTGGCGCAATGGCGTTCGTTCTTTTATGATTTTCTAACTTATAAATACGATGAGGATTTTGAAAAGTTCTTTGATTTGATATTGAAAGCAGGGTTGTGTGATTATCTTGAAGTAAACTCAGACGAACTTCCTTCCATTGCTGTGCTGCCTTTCGAAAATCTGAGTGGTGATCCAGAACAGGAATTTTTCAGCGATGGTATTACCAGCGATATTATTTCGACGTTATCCCATTTTCGCAATATGCGTGTAGTTGCACTGCATTCCACTTATGCCTATAAGGAACGAAAGGCAACCATCGCCGAGATTGCCGCCGAACAGAACACCCGATATATACTGGAAGGTCGGATACGCAAGAGCGGAAAAAAAGTTCGTGTCAATACCGAACTAATTGATTCCACAACCGAGGAAATGTGTTGGTCGGAAACCTATGACCGCAAGCTCGATGATATTTTTGCGGTGCAGGACGAAATCACCCTGAGTATCGCCACCGCCATGCGGATTCAGCTGGCCGACGGCGATAAAGCCAGAGAGAAGGCTATAAAAACCAAAAGTCTTAAGGCCTGGGAATACACTGTTCGGGCGGGTGACCTTAGTGACACCTATATCAGGGACAATATCGTTGAGGCTCGTCGATTAATCCATATTGCTATTGAATATGACCCGGAGTATGGCCTTGCCTGGTCGATCCTGGGATGGATCAACTGGCAGGAAGCTTATATTTCTCACATGAATGCCATGGAACCCTTGCTCGAAGCAGCCGAAACAGCTGCTGAAAAATCTATAACTTTAGATCCCGACAACACCAGCACATTGATATTGCAATCATTTATTGTGATGATGCGAAAGGGAGACCCTGAAATTTCCATTACAATTGCCCGTCGGGCGGTAGAAATCTCTCCAGGCAACTCTGAGGCCCTTGGTCTATGCGCTTATGTTCATTCATATGCCGGGAGACCCAAAGAGGCCCTGGATTATTACAAAACCGCGGTTCGCCTGAGCCCCATTTCCCCGAGCTGGTTATCCCTTGTAGGCGGCAATATTTACCAGGATCTGGGTAAGCTGGAAGATGCCATTGCCCTGTTTCTGAAAAGCATCGCTGATGAACCCGAATCGCCGCTGACCCGATTTTACTTGATAGACGCCTATTTGGTAGCGGGCAAACCGGACAAAGCAAAACAGATTGCTGATGAAATACGATCGCTGGAACATTCGATGAATATCAGTGGCGTCATCCTGTTCCACAGTCAGGATGAAGAAGAGCGGCAACGATTTCACAACAATCTGGAATTGATGGGATTTAGCGAACAGCGAGGTTCCAATGATAATGCGCCGGATGCCTTACCTTCCATCGCCGTGCTGCCTTTCGAGAATATGAGCGGCGATCCCGAACAGGCGCACTTCAGCAATGGCATTGCCAACGACCTGGTGACCATATTGTCACGCTTTCGGCAAATTCGTGTGGTATCGAGTTATTCCACATCCGTCTATAAAGACAGAAAAGCTCCTATTCGTCAGATAGCCGATGAACAAAACGTACGATACATCCTCGATGGCAGCATACGAAAAAGCGGTAAGAAAATCAGGGTTAACGTTCAGTTAATCGATTCTCGTACAGGAGATAATTGCTGGGTTGAACAATACGATCGAAAGCTTGACGATATTTTTGCAGTCCAGGATGAAATCACCAATAACATAACCATCGCCATGCGAGTTCAACTTGCCGATGGCCTGTCTGCCCTGGACTGGGCGCGGGGGACAAACAATATAAAAGCCTGGGAATCATGTGCAATAGCGGCTGAGTTACAGGATAGTTATATTCGTAAAAACGTCCTGGAAGCGCAACGCCTGGCCTTAAAAGCGCTGGCGCTTGATCCTGATTATGCTACGGCCTGGATTATAAAAGGCTGGGTCCACTGGCAGGAAGCTTACACAGGCTGGGGAGAGTCAATGGAAGAATCTCTGAGTCTATGCCACGAAGCCGCTGACAAAGCACTTGAAATTGATCCACAACACCCGGATGCCTTATCCTTGAAAGGCTGTGCCTATGTTAGGTCTGGTGAACCCATACTGGCTATCGAGTTTTGTGAAAATGCCATTGCATTGTCGCCTGGAAATTCCGAGGTCCAGGCATTGATGGCGATGACCTATGTCTATGCCGGGGAATACCAAAAATCCTTCTCTCATTTCGAACAATCTATCCAACTGTGTCCGGTTTACCCAAACTGGTATCTACTCCCTGGCGCTCATGCTTACAAACAAACCGGGAATATTACAAAAGCCATTGAGATACTAAATTCTGCCGTCGATGTTGAGCCCGAATCACCGTTATGTCGGTTTTATCTGGTCGATGCCCTGGTTGCATCAGGTGATAATGCGGCTGCAAAACGAGTCGCCAGTGAAATTAAAAGCATGGACGCTGAATTTGGCGTTTCCGGGCTAATTCGCACATACAGTTACAACAAAGAAATTCGCGATAGCTTTAAATCTAACTTATCCGCAATGGGATTTACTGAGCAATCATGAAAGCCCAGGCATTCATAGCCATGTCAATAATTTTATGTCTGAATTACCCCATTTCTGCTAATGACGTATATAAATGGACAGATGAAAACGGGGTCACCCATTTCAGCGATACGCCACCGGAAACCGAAGCTTTTTCTGAAGTAGAAATCAAAATCAACAGCTACGAAAGCACCTCTATCGAGTCTAATTATTCAAATTCTGATTCGTCAATAAATACGGTCATAATGTATGGGACCAGTTGGTGTCCCTATTGTAAGAAGGCCAAAGAATATTTCGCCAGCAAAGGCATTCCTTACAAAGAATACGACATCGAAAACTCAGATAAAGCGAGGCGGGAATACGATAAATTGGGCGGTCGAGGTGTGCCGGTAATTTTGGTTGGCAGCAAAAGGCTAAACGGATTCAGCGTGGATGCGTTTGAACGAATCTACAACTAAATTATCCATTCTTCTGCCCTTTCGAAATGCAGAAAATACATTTTCGGAAACTCTGGATTCGATTCAAGATCAGACATTTCCGGAATTCAATCTCATTGCGGTAGACGATCATAGTAATGATCGCTCAAGCGAAATACTAAACAGTTATGACGATCCGCGTTTTCGACTATTCAACAATCCAGGTGAAGGTCTGGTTGATGCGCTGAATTTTGGTATTGAAAATGCGCAATCCACATGGATCGTTCGAATGGATGGCGACGATATTATGCATCCCCAGCGCATGGAAAAACTTATGCAAGCATCGCTAGAGTTTCCGGACATGGATCTAATCTCCAGTCAGGTTGAAATGTTCTCCGAAGCGCCTATGCTCAGCGGGTACACAGAATACATGCGCTGGCAGAATAGCGTGTTGACCCCGGAGCAAATTCGCCAACAGATTTATGTTGAATCTCCATTTGCCCACCCCAGCGTGATGTTTAGAAAATCAACCATTGAACAATTAGGGGGATATCGCAGAGGCGACTTCCCCGAAGATTATGAACTCTGGCTGCGGATGCACGCTGATGGATGCGCCATGGTTAAACTTCCGGAAGTTCTATTGCGTTGGCGAGATAGTCCAAATCGTTTGTCACGAACTCATCCTGCTTATAGTCGACAAGCATTTGATAGGGTCAGGGCAGAATACATGGCCCAAGATTCCCAACTCAATCAAGATCGTAAAATTGTTTATTGGGGTGCTGGCAGAAAAACCCGAAAGCGTTGCCAGCTATTGATAGAAAAAGGGTTTACACCACGAGCCTGGATTGACATTGACCCCAAAAAGATTGGCAACAAACTTAATGGCATTGAAGTATTTGCTCCCGATTGGTTAAAGCATCAAGTCAAAAAACCGTTTGTACTGATTTACGTTACCAACCATGGCGCGAGGGAAGAAATTGAGCAGATACTTATTGAATTTGGTTACAATGCTGAAATGGATTATCTTGCGGTGGGATGAATTCGAACTGTAGTAATCATTATTGTTGCCACTGCCAGCACGCTACGGTCGTTATAGCTCGATCTATCGCTAAAGCTGCACGGTAATGTTGGTTAATGCCAATATCGTATAGAGCCCAATTTTTTAGTTGATATCCTGGAGGCAGTGATAAAAATTTAACTTCTTGATCTGGGGAACTTGATACCGAGAAAGAATCCAGAGGCTGGTTTAGGCCTTTACCGATAGCCTTTATGAATGCTTCTTTTCGGGTCCAGCATCGAAAAAATGTATTTAACCGATCAAACTCTGGCTGGGTAATAAATTGCAAATACTCATCATTGGAAAATGATCGTTTTGCCAGTTCTTCAATATTATCAATTTCTCTGATTCGCTCAATATCGATACCAATTTTTTTTGCAGTTGAAATTGCAACTAATCCATATTCACCTGCATGGGATAGATTGAAATTTATCGATTCAGAATTTTGATTAAGAGACAGCTTGGGCAACAACTTTGGTTTGCCATATTTATTTGTGCTGAATTCCAGAGACGACGGTTGGGCTCCCACAATTCCACCAAGTAGTGTACGTAAAACGTATCTGGCCACAACAAATCTGTGGAAATCTACTTTTCGATGAAACCGTTTCGCACGCTTTCGTTCTTCACTGCTAAGAATATCTAAATAGTCTAAAATCGATTCGCTACCGTCTTCAAACCAAATACACCATATATCAACACGGTCGCCGGATAACGCAATTGGCGCTTTGTATTCATGCCACTGCTTCAACAATTTATATCAACCATCCCGAGCTAATTCAAAGACGCGCTATAATCTGGTTGGGCCTTATATTGGTCCTCAATCCTTTGAAGCACCTCACCAAGATGATTGGCAACAATTTCAACATTAGGCTTGCGTATCAAATGACCATGGGTTCCAGGGATATCTATGATAGTAAGCTTGCCTTTTATAAGTTGTTTCCAACCAAGGTGTTTGCTAAAACCGTGGAACAAGGGTCTTACCTTGGCACGGAAAATCATGACATCGCCATTATATGGCTTTGACTGGTGGGTGCCAAAAAATTCATAAACGCTTCGATGGATATGGTAATAATGGGTAGCCATATCGTCTGAAATTTTTCCCATCTCTGGGACATCCTCCCATTCGAAAGTATAGGTTTCAATAGCATAACCCAAACTTACTAAAATTCTGTTAGTGATAGCTGCACATTTCCTTTTTAATCGACCAATAAATTCTGGCATATCTCGAGGATCTAAGTTTTGTAAAATCCAACGTGGAAAATTCACGATAAACCCCAAAAGCGATTTGGCGCGTTCAAGAATAGATTGAGACTGTCCAACTGCATGACTATCAAGCATTGCCACAAGATCAACTTTCTTACCACGGTTGTGAAGTTCCTGAGCTAGTTCGTATGCGATATTGCCACCAAACGAATAACCTATTAGACAATACGGTCCATTGGGAAACCGTTCACATAACTTATCTGCATACCCTGAAATCTGCTCAATCAATGGTCCTGGGGGCTCTAAAGCATAAGGCGGCTCAAGGCCATATGCCGGCTGGTTAGGACCAAGATAATTTAACAGCGGCAAACTATAGTAAACCTCACCCCCTACCGAATACATAACAATTATCGGAGGCAGTTTGCCAGACGCCTGGATATCAACCAATGTACAGGAATTATTGGTTGATTGACGGGGACTCGATGTATGGCATTCTTTGGCAAGCAACCGAACGGTCGAAAATTGCAGAAGCGAACTTATCCGGCCAGCGTACTGAAATTCCATTTCAAGTATTGTGCAAAGTTGCATCGCTTTTACCGAATCACAACCGAGATCAAATAGGTCGTCATTAACATCCATAGCCTCCAGCTGAAGAATTTCACAACAAATTTCAGTTAACCGTAACTCTATTTTGGATAACGAAATTGGATCTAAATCGTTGTCGACACCTTCAATTTTCAAATTTCAATTCCAATAATCCAGGGAACCTCTGAGCAATTTAAGACCGATCAACTTGGGCCCAAAAAATAATCAATATCTATGTTAAAAAACCTCGCCCAAGTGATTGTATGGGCCCTGCTATTGCAATAATTTTTTGCCTTGATCTTGATCATTTTATCCAGCTCCATTTTAAGTGGCAATTTGATTCGCCCAAACTTGCTCAGAGGCCCTGTAGTTGTAACACAAGTTTAGTTGTGAATTCCCACTGAACATGAACAACAATGATATAAGATTGATTCTGCGTACTTACACTTTTTATCATATTATTCTGACATTGACGAATCACATCGTGTGATTTGCATATTATACAAAATCAAAATTAAATTTTTAACAGCTCCACAATTGTCGAACAATAAATTTGTGTGGTCTATAATCTAAACTAAATAAATCAGTAAAAGTATCAGTTCATCGTGAGTATTGCCGAACAACAACCTAAAACTATTCTGATGTCCCAATTCGACTCTGAACCCATTGCCGTAATTGGTATGGCATTAAGAGTGCCTGGGGCGAATTCCCTTGAGCAATTCTGGGAAAATATCATTAACGGCAAAGACTGTTTATCACGACCAACTGCGAAAGAGCTTCGTATAGCGGGCATAGACCGCTCGCAGCTCGCGGATCCACACTTCATTCGCACCAAGCCTTTACTGGATAACGTGGATGAATTTGATTCGGCGTTTTTTGACATGGCGGCATACGAAACCGAACGAACAGATCCTGGTCATCGGTTATTTTTAGAATGTGCATGGCAGGCATTAGAAAATGCCGCCGTGGTGCCGGGAACAGAAAAGTTCGTCACTGGGATTTATGGCGGTGTTGAAAGTTGGTATCAAAAACAGAATCTGAACAGCCCCCAAGGAAATTCTAATAGCATTGGATATAGGGTTGAAAATCTCGGTGAAATACTGCCAGATGCACTTGGCAATGTAATTGATTACTTTACCACCCGCGTTTCTTACAAGTTAAACCTCAATGGACCAAGTATTTCTGTAATGGCAGCCTGCGCAACTTCACTGGTTGCGGTTCATATGGCAACTCAAGCATTGAGACGCAGAGAATGCAATTTGGCGCTGGCCGGCGGCGCTGGCGTAGAAATTCCACATATTGCTGGATACATGTCAACCGTTGATGGCATGTTGTCGGAATCTGGCAGGATTTGTCCGTTCGATTCTAATGCCGACGGCACAATCTTTGGAAGTGGCGGTGGCGTGGTTGTACTTCGTCCTCTGGAAGATGCAATAGCGGATGGAAATAATATCTATGCAACGATCAAAGGTACTGCAACATTAAATGACGGTGCGCCCATTTACAAAGAAAGTTTTATCGCCCCGAGCACAACGGGTCAAAAGGCCGTCGTTCGAGCCGCACTCGATGATGCGAACGTCAATGCTGAATCAATTGAATATCTTGAGGCTCATGGTACCGCCACCCGATTGGGTGATCCAGTTGAAGTGGCTTCAATCACTGAGGTATATAGAAACGAAACCGAAAAAGTGGGCTATTGTGCCATTGGATCGGTTAAATCCAACGTAGGTCACTTACGCACAGCTGCGGGTGTTGTCAGTTTAATCAAAACTTGCCTGGCAATTAAAAAACGTCGATTGCCCCCGCTTACAAACTTTTCACGGCGAAACCCCCTGATCGATCTTGATTCCAGCCCATTTTATATTCCGACTGAGTCTCTCGAATGGTCAAATAATAGTACCCCGCGGCGGGCCGCCGTTTCTGCTTTTGGGTTTGGCGGCTCAAATGCACATTTGATCTTGCAAGAATTCAGTGCAACTCAAGTTTCAGGTTCTTCACGCCAAGACCATTTACTTGTATTTTCCGCTGCAACCGCATCATCCCTGGATCGAAGGGTTTCTGATTTAGCATGGTATATAGAAGTCAATCCGGATGAGTGCCTATCTGATATTGCACATACCTTGCAGTGTGGGCGGACCGAGATGGCACACCGTTGTTGCTTTATTACCAGACAGAACGATTTCAAGCCACTGGATCTGATCCATGAAATGCCACTGTTTTCCGGTGTCGTCGACCAAAACAAAAGCGCTACAATATTTTTGTTTCCAGGCCAAGGTGCACAGTTTTTAGGGATGGGACAAAATATTTATACCCACGAGAAATTCTACAGAGATGTAGTTGATTATTGTGCTGAACATTTGCATAAGCTTTTGGGTCTAGATATTCGTACTCTTATCCATATAGATCAAACCCAACCAAATAATCCTGAGTCGGAGTTACTTCAACAAACCGCAAACACCCAACCCGCATTGTTTGTTGTGGAATACGCCATGGCCAAACTGTTTATGTCCTGGGGGATTGAGCCCACCGCTATTATTGGGCATTCGATTGGAGAAATTGTGGCGGCTTGCCTCGCCAATGTTTTTTCTTTGGATGATGCACTTGTGTTGGTCGCCAACCGAGCAAAATTAATGCAACAGTGTGATCCAGGTAAAATGGCGGCTGTTTTTCAATCTGAATCTGAATTGCTAAACAAACTTGATTTTGGTGTTGAAATCGCTGCTGTAAATGGCCCAAATGCATGTGTAGTTTCAGGGTCTACCGAACAGATGGCTCAATTTCTCGAGAAACTAAATTCAGAAAATGTAATTACCCATCAGCTAAAAACTTCCCATGGTTTTCATTCGTGGATGATGGAACCGGCAATTCCAGGTTTTCGCTCCGTTGTAAATAGTATGGAGTTAAATCGGCCGGAGATTCCAATCATTTCAAACACCACTGGTTTACCTCTAACAGACGACCAGGCTACAAACGCCGATTACTGGGCTGAGCACATACGTCGCCCGGTGAGACTTTCAGATTCTATAGATTATGTTCGAAATAATTTTGAATCACTGTTTTTAGAACTTGGTCCGGGCACCGGATTATCCGACCTGGTTAAGCAACACGATTCAGACCTTTCCACTACTTCCATTCTTGATACAAAATCAACACCCCAAAAAAATAACACTAACGTCGCACTAGCGGCTCTGGGAAAATTTTGGTGTAGCGGCGCGAATATACATTTGGACAATTTTTATTCTAATTCAAATTGCAAAAAACTAACCTTGCCGGGATATCCATTTGAACGCTTAAAATATTGGGCGGAATCTGGAGAATCCAAAACTAGATCCAGGACGGAACTCAAGTTGTATGAAACCGGCTGGCGAAAACAAGAAATCGAAAACAGCGAATCTAGAATTGAAAGCCAGACTTGGCTGGTTTTCCGAGATGAAGTTGGACTGGGGCAGAAAATTTGCGATAGATTAAAAGCTGACAATAACCGAGTAGTAGAACTCATACCAGGTCAAGCGTTTTCTGAAATCGAGGCTGATGTATATCGCATCCGACCAACGTCGAAGGAAGACATGAAATCTGTACTTTTAAAACTCAAAGCGGGTAGAGATAACCTTACTCCACGCGTATTACATTTATGGTCAGTTACTGGGACAGATGGTGAGCATAATTCTATTGAAGCATTTAAAAATGCAAACACCCTTGGGTATCACAGCATAATTTCTTTGATAAAAGCCGCGCTTGATCTCAAAATATGTGACGATTTTGATATATCAATTGTTGTAGACGGACTACGTCAGATGCCCGGGGAGTCTACCCCACTGCACGCGGAGAAAGGCGGGCTACTGGGTCCGGTTAAGAACATACCCAATGAATTATCTGGAACCACCATTCGTTGCATCGAAATTTCGGGGTTTTCCGATCTAAAAGATTTTGATAGGTTAGTTGGATCGATAATTATTGAATGCGAATCACGAACTGCCCAAAACGTTGTTTTGCATAGACCTGGTGGTCGATATGTAGAAGAAATATATCCTCTAAAGGAATTCGCAATCAGTGAGCCGAGAATTCGCCACCGCGGCACAGTTTTAATTACTGGTGGCGTTGGCTATTTGGGACTGGAAATTTCAAAAGAATTATATTCTATTTCGAATTGCAGATTGGTGTTAACTTCCCGTTGGCAACCACCTCCTCGGGATGAATGGAATTCGAGGGCTAAGGAGAGTGACAAAATTGGTTTCGCTTTAAAAGCCATTCTCACACTAGAATCTATGGGAGCCGAGGTGCTGGTGGTTCACACGGATGTCACAAACATCGATAGCCTGAAGTCCGCCATCGTTATCGCCGAAAATTATTTTTCTAAAGTAAATGGGGTTGTTCATTGTGCCGGAGAAAGTATTATTAGCTTGGCACATATGGATACTCAACAGAACGTCGACCAGAAACTTTGTGCAAAAGTACATACGGCCTTCAATCTTGAGAAAATTTTTGCAGATTATAATCTGGATATATTCGTTAATTTTTCTTCACAGGCCTCGGTTCTACCATCTGTTGGCCAATGTGCATATAGTGCCTCAAATAATGTTCTAGACATACTTTCACACAAACGTTCGCGCGATCGACGCAGCCTTAGTTGTGCAATTGGATTTGGTCCATTGGAGGAATTAGGCATGGCGGTAAATGCCGTGAACAAGAATCGCAATGAGATTGATCGAACAGATGAAATTGAAAATTTTTCAGACGGTATAGTTGAATTTGATCACCCATTGCTCAGCAAATACCAAACAGATTCAAATGATCAAACCATATTTACAGGAATAGTAGCAGACGACAATAGCTGGTATCTAAACCATCGGGTCCAAAATCACGCCTTACTACCTGGAACATTCATCCTGGAATGTGTTCGTGGGGCTTACGTCGAGTTGCGTGGAAAAAATTATGGTGTGGAATTGAGTAATGTTGGGTTTTTGCGACCGCTGTTTATAGACACTTGTGGAACCGAAATAGAAATCAAGTTTTTCAATGATAATAACGTCGAGTACTTCGAAGTGCGCTCTCGTGTATTACAAGCTGATTACTGGATCGTAAATTCCACGGGGGCAGTCAAGACTACTAGCGACAAGTCAAAAGAATTTAAACCGCCGTTGCCTATGAATCTAGTCGAAGATTCAGTCTGGCAAAAAAATGGTACTTTGGTTAGTTTTGGTAATCGTTGGGAATGTGTTGAAGGAATTGTCGTGGATGGCGACCAGACTTGGGGGAAAATAATTCTTGCAGATGAATATATTTCTGATCTGAATGAGTTTGAGTTTCATCCTGCGCTGATCGATCGTGCCGTACATGTGCCTTGCTGGCGATTTTTCACCGAAGGTGTATTACCATACACAATGAAATCGATGCGAATTTTCGATGCACCTGGAAAAGAATTTTATGTATATGGGAATCGCCGACGCTCTAAAGATTTCGATGTCTACGATATAAAATTTGTCAATGACAAAGGAAAAGTTTTAGTAGAAATCGACGAATACTTATTACTCAGCGCTCAGGCGACTGATATCGTTCGGTCAGATTGTGATCAAGACAATATTGATGTAGCGGCAACCAACCTGCTCGGAAATCAATTTCTAAAAGTATATGAACCCGGCGAACTTGACTCAATAGGACCAGAAAATTTTGAACCTAAGTCTCCGGAGACGGGAGAAGTACAGATAGATGTCATTGCCTCAGGATTGAATTTTCGCGATTTACTCAGCGCACTAGGGCAGTACCCACTAATGGAAGGGGAACAATTATCCATTGGCGGAGAATGCGCTGGAATTGTTAATGCCGTAGGACCTGGAAACACAGATCTTTCACCTGGGGATTTTGTTATTGCCATTGGAAATAATACAATATCTACGTCAATCACCACTCGCTTTGATTTAGTTTCGCCAATGCCATCTAACATCCCATTTGAAGATGCCGCGGGGTTGCCAACAATTTTTCTTACTGCAGATTATGTAATCAACGAATTGGCAAAGTTAAAAAGAGGTGAGAGAATATTAATCCATGCTGCATCTGGCGGTGTGGGGCTCGCTGCAATTCAATATGCGAAAAATATTGGCGCTGAAATCTTCGCCACAGCAGGTAGCGAAGAAAAACGCAATTATCTAAAACAACTAGGCATTGAGCATGTCTCGGATTCGCGCTCACTTGATTTCGTAGACGATATTCGCAGCTGGACCAATGATGAAGGAGTTGATGTTGTTCTTAATTCGCTGGCTGGTGAATTTATACCCGCGAGTTTGGAATTGCTTCGATACAAAGGTCGTTTTCTTGAGATTGGTAAACGCGATATTTATTCAAACACTGAACTAGGCCTATTACCATTCCAGAAATGCCTCACATATCATGCATTTGATCTTGGGCAATTAGTTAAGAATAGAGATCCAGCGGTTCAACGAATGTTAAACAAATTAGTGCAGGACATTGAATTTGGAGTTCTAAAACCGGCACCTACAACGGTTATTCCAATAGATAACGCTATCGATGGATTCAAGCGTTTAGCCCGGGCAGCACATATTGGGAAAAACGTATTTAAAATACAAAAGCATCCGGATTCGTGGCAGGAAATATTCAAAGCGTTTAATGAAAAATATGGAAAAGGCGTGCCATTAAAAGATGGCATGGCGCTGTTTCGAAGCCTGGTTTCGCGCAATCATCTGCCATCTTATGTTCTTGCAACCGGATTGCCAATCGACCAGGCACACGAACGTATGGACATGTTGGATATTGGCCGGGGATCTCGTCCTGAACTCGAAACAGCTTACCGCGAACCCACTGACCCCGAAGAAATAAACTTGACTCAAATATGGGAAAATGTTCTGGGTGTTACGCCAATTGGTGCGGATGATGACTTTTTTGATCTTGGTGGAGATTCGATAACTGCTATCCAGGCACAGTTTGCCGTTACCAAAAAATATAATATTGATCTCCCTGTGACCGCATTATTTGATTTCCCCAGCGTCTGCAAAATGTCCCAAAAAATTCGGGAATCAACTACGATATAACAAATCAAAAAATTGACCCCGAGCCAATCAAATAATCAACAGTATCTTTGTGAGCTAACCAAAGATATGTCAGGGCCTAGCTTATTCATGATCCCATCAGCAGGAACCACCCCGTTGTCACTTATAAGCCTCGCACGGGCGACATCTCCTCCAATTAATTTCTTCTCGTTCGAACCTACAGGGCTATATGTGGATCAAGCGCCCCATGAAAACATCGAAGAAATCGCTTGCGCCTATGTATCCGAAATAACGGATAGGCAGGAACAAGGCCCTTACTACATTGCGGGACATTGTTTCGGAGGTACGGTTGCATTTGAAATTGCTAGGCAAATTGAAAAAGAAGGCGGCACTGTAGCCGGTTTAATATTACTAGACAGTATCGCCCATCCACAAAACTCCAGTAATCACCAAGTGGACGAAAAAATTTTGCTTGAAGTGGAGAAAATGGTCAATACCGTTAAAGAACGAACAGTCCATCAACTCAACTTACTTCCAGAGGAAATCGCGGAGCGACTAAAAATAATTACCCATTCGTATATTAATGCTGGGTTGAAATTCACAAGTGGGCCAATATTTTCAAAAATAATATTAATTCGATCAGAGAACTGTAGTGACCAAATTTTAAGAGGATGGCATAACCTGACCAAAAATTCAGTTGATGAATTTGGTGTGTCGGGCGATACATTTTCGATGTTACAGCGCCCTCACGCCGAAAACCTTGGAAAGTTAATCGGTACAATCGTTCATAAAATTAGATAACTGCAACGAGTACACCACCACAGTTAAATGCAATGCGACTGCTATTTTCAAGAATAATAAATTCGTCGCTGGTTTTTCCTTACCAGCTTTATCTGAGAACCAAAATTATCGGACTTGCTGGCGTTTTAATATTCAAACTTAGATTAAAATTTCCTCGACCTGATCTTTCTGATGAAAAATCTAATTCCAGACTCAAGATAAAACTAACTGATACCAAACGCCTTCGGGATATTTATTTAAATATGGACCAACTCCCAACTATTAGAACGGGATTACAGGCTCTCGGTGTGGATTCAGTTTTTGATACTTTTTCCAGAAATGTCAGCCAGATAAATTCAAAGTATACCCATCCGCTCCAACGTCCTGCGTTTTATATTCCGGGAGTACCGGCCCAAACGTTCTACGACCCTGCGCAATTCGAATGGGCAAATCCACTTGAACAAGCTTTCCCGGTAATAAAGGGAGAGCTACTCAATTTATTAAATAAACCGCAGCAATCTTTCAATACCTATAGAAACGAATACGGAGTGCTAGTACCGGGTTGGAATACATTTCTATTTTATTTTTTTGGAGAAAAATGGGAAGAAAATTGTGCGCTCTGCCCGGAAACCACCAGAATACTTGAGTCATTGCCACGATTCGAAAAAGAGCTCACCATGTTTTCCGCTATGAATCCACATTCTGTCATTTCGCCTCATCACGGCCCTATGAATGGAGCAATCCGCGCCCTTCTTCCCCTGGTTGTACCTGGAAAATGCGGTATTAAAGCAGGTGAAGACGAACGACCATTGGTTGAAGGCAAGCTTCTAACATTTGATGATTCGTTCAGACACCAGGCTTGGAACAAAAGTGATGAAATCAGAATTGTTTTGTTCCTGAACTTCTGGCATCCCTGTTTTTCAGAACAGGAAATTGCTGTTCTCGAAGAATTTCGCAATGCGTATCAGTCGTTACCCCAGATTGCTCAAATAGCAAATTACCATCGAGAATCTAAAAATTCGGACATCGTTCTAGATCATTAAATTAATATCAACTCAAAAACCGTTTCACTACTTTGCCGGAGGGGTTACGTGGCAAATGTTCTCTGAATTCAATCGCCTGGGGAGCCTTATAAGACGCTAACCTCTGTGAACAATGTAATTTTATTTCATCTTCACTTAGTTGTGCATTCCTTTCAAGCACAACAACAGCTTTTACAGTCTGGCCCATCACAGGATGGTCTAAGCCAATAACAGCTGACTCGAGAACCTCCGAAAGCGAACAAATCACATTTTCAACTTCAATTGGATAAACATTTTCACCCCCCACAATAATCAACTCATTTTTGCGACTTTTCAGAAAAATATAACCCTCTTCGTTGATAATGGCGTTATCACCTGTCCTAAACCAACCGTTTATAATCGCAGCTTCTGTGGCACCCGGGTTACCATAATAACCCTTAAACACGCTATCGCCTTTTACGCACAACTCACCAATCTCACCCTTTGGTAACTCCATTCCCCCTGAGTCAATAATTTTTAACTGAATATTGGGCACTGGTCTTCCTACTGACGCCCCTCTACCAGATGCTTCTGCCGCAGGCAAAACTGTTGTTACCGACGTGGTTTCTGTCAAGCCATATAAATTGACTAAATCGATATGGGGAAAAAGGCTATCCAATTTTAAAATTGTATCTGGCGGCATAGGCGCCCCGGAATATACAAAAATTCGTACGCTAGATAAATCCGCAGATATAATATTCCCCAAATCAATTAACAATACGTAGGTGGTCGGCACACCAAAATAGGTGGTCACATGGTGTTGATCTATCAGCGTCATAACATCTCGAGGCGCCGTCTTATCTGAAACGATTACTGTACTTCCCAGCATAAGCGACGTTATCAAAATTGTATTTAAGCCGGTCACATGGAAAAGTGGAACCGTTATTAAATGTCGATCTTCGTGCTCGAAGTCAAATCCTTCGATTGTGCAACGCGCATTGAAAATAATATTTTTATGCATGATCATTGCACCTTTGGGCAACCCGGTTGTTCCCGAAGTGTAAATAATTGCGGCAACATCTGCTGGTCCCAGTTCAGGCATCTTGCGCTTAGATTCACATCCAGTCAAAAACTTTTTGATAGAAGTTGTAAGCTCACTCTCAAAACCAACTGACATGATCTGACGCAATTCCGGAAAATTTGCCATAACCTGTTGGACCGTTTCCCATGTCTTATGGTGTGCGACTAACGCTGTTACATTCGCATCTTCCAGTATAAATGCGATTTCCTGGGGTTTTAAACGAATATTAATGGGCAATGCAATTGCCCCAGTCCGAATAATCCCAAGATATACAAATATGAATTCTGCACAATTTGGTAACAAAATCGCAATCTTGTCACCTGCACAAATTTTCCAATGTTCTCGTATTTGTTGCGCAACGTTTTCAACTAACTCACCCAACGTTCGAAATGACACATTCTCGCCCTCACAGATAATGGCTGTTTTATCTGGGAATTGTTTAACAGTGATGTTCAGCAAATCGAGAATGTTTTGCATACCAATATGTATTCTAAGTATTGTCTAATTATTTAAACCCTTCTGGGCGACTCTGCACCAAGCTAGTCGAAATAAATTGGATCTTTAGAAAATTAACCATCGAACTTGCTTAAATATTAATCAATGTAAATTAAAATAATCCAATCTGCTGACCTTAAAATAGCAAAGAATTTATCTAAATCTAATATAATTAGTCAATAATAACAAAGTTAAATATTTTCTCATGGTCAATGTTGGAGATAGTGTTAGACAAGAAAAAACGATTGCCTCGTCTTTGATTGAAGACTTTGGAGAAATTAGCGGTGATCGAAATCTAATTCATTTCGATGATGAGTTTGCTTCCAAAACGGTATTCAAAAAACGTATTGCCCACGAAATGACAACAGTAAGTTTTATTTCTGCTGCGATTACCGAGTTGCTCGGTCAAGGTAACGTCATATTGAATTTAAATATAGACTTCAAGGCTGCGATTTATGTTGGCGACACTGTGGGCTTAACATTAACGGTAGATCAAATGATGCCAAACGGAACTGTCAAAGTAAGCTTTGTTATTATTAACAATCAAACCAATGTTCAATTGACAGCTGGGCCTTCGATTTGCTTGAAGATTTACTAGCCAAAGAGAATTCACTATTATATCCTCAAATAATAATTTTCAAATAGATACTTGAACGAAAATCTAGAAACGCAACGTCAGCGATCACACTATAAGTTTTGGATTAAAGACAAAGTCCGATTTTCTGATCTCGATATTCTGGGGCATTGCAATCATACCGCCATTTGCGGGTATTTCGAGAGCGCCAGAATGGAATTCCTGACATCTTTAGGGATCGAAATTAATCCTTTAACTAGTTCGATCGCAATTGTGCACCTTGAAATAGATTTCATTGGCGAACTTTCGTATCGCCAAGAGTTAGATATCGGCGCCAGGGTAAATAAAATAGGAACAAGTTCGGTCACCCTCGAAAATGGTGTTTTCCTTAATAATCAATGCAAGGCACAGGGGACTGTAGTCGGCGTTTTGTATGACCTACAAAAACGAAGTCCGTTGCCATGGCCTGATGCCATCAAAGAACAACTGCAATTGTACAATTAGCTTTCTGATACTTTGTAGTCTGCGGAAAATCGCAAGCAAACACTAGCGCTACTTGAGATACTACAGACTAGATTTGCTATTACAATTATTCAGAAATTATGTCAAAAACCATAGCAGTCCTGTTTCACAAAAACATGCAGAATCAAATCCGGGTATGCAAGAATCGATGACCACTTCAATCAAAGCCAGCAATTCTCAAACCCTTGATCAGATTGTGAATCTTGCCCACTACCCCATTGATCGGCAGGATTCAGAGGATTATCACAGCCTTGTAGATTCTGCTGTGGCCAGTCTCAATAGCGAACAAGTTTACATACTGCCGAATTTCCTGGTTGATTCCAGTCGACTGTCGGAAATAGAAATGGTTTTAGCATTGCAGGATCAGGCCAACCCGGCTCATTCCATGCGCAATGTCTATCTGCACCGCGACAAGACCCCAGATCTGCCCGATGATCACCCCAAAAATATCATGGCGGAAGGTCAATATAAAATGATTGGCGCCCACATCTTACCCAATGATTCAGACCTAAAGGCGCTTTACTTCAATCCATATTTTCAGCAGTTTGTTACAGATATTACCGACTCGGAAAAACTATATCCCAGCGATGATCCATATCAGCCGGTCAATGTAATTTGTTATGGCGATGGCGATCAGTCGGCCTGGCATTTTGATTCAGGTAATGCCTTTACCATGACATTGATGTTACAGGCGCCGGAACTGGGTGGGGATTTTGAGATTGTGCCAAATATTCGGTCGGACGATAATCCGAATATTGACGAGCTTCGAACCATGTTACTCGGTGATCGATCGAGAGTGAAATCCTATCAGCGCCAGGAAGGTGCACTTGTAATTTTTCGCGGTTGTCATTCTGCTCATCGGGTAACCCAAGTCCAGGGCAACAAAAAGCGCCTGATGTGCGTCATGGTCTATGAAAAGCAACCTGGGGTGATTGGTGACCCCATTGTTAACGAAACGGTGTATGGTGTTAAGCCTTGAATTTCCTTTGTTCGAATATTCATAGCTGATTCCGATAGCAATAATTTTATCCGGAAATTACCATGAAATCAGAAAGCCGTCTGCCACGAAAACTTGCTGTCATTTTGCACGCCGATGTTGCGGGTTACAGTCGTCTGGCTGGGCTGGACGAAGATGCAACACACCGGAGATTGAAAGATTCCTTGAATCAAATTTTTAATTTGGTACCCGCTTATCATGGTCGCGTTGTTAGCACGGCCGGGGACGCAGTGCTGGCTATGTTTGAAGCGGCGGTGGACGCGCTCTCTTGTGCCGCGGCAGTACAACAGAATCTTGCTGCGTACAATCAAAACATTCCTGATGAACAAAAAGTGCAGTTTCGAATAGGCATTAATCTGGGCGATGTAATCGAAGACGATGGTGATATCTTTGGCGATGGGGTCAATGTTGCTGCCAGGCTGGAGGGTTTGGCAGAGCCGGGAGGAATTTGTATTGCCGAATCGGTTTATACATCGGTGGGCAGTAAATTACCGCTGGAATATTCCGACATGGGCCCACAAACACTAAAGAATATCGCCGAACCCATAAGGGCTTACCAGGTAAACCTTAAGTCAGGCGCAGTGCTGCCTGGTCCCCGCGAGAATAGTAACCCGGTAGTGCAATCTGGGAAAAGACAATTGCCACTCGTGAACTATGTTCTCATCTTTGCGCTGTTAGCCGCTGTGGCGGTGATATTGAGTTTTAAGCCCTGGGAGACAAGGGAGGAGCCGGCGTCGATGGAACGCATGGCCCTGCCATTGCCCGACAAACCATCCATCGCGGTTTTACCATTAGACAACATGTCTGACGACTTGAGTCAGAATTATTTTGCCGACGGCATGACAGAGGACTTGATTACCGATCTTTCGAAAATTCCAGGCTTATTTGTTATCGCTCGTAATTCGTCATTTGCTTACAAAGGCCAGAATAAGAAGATTAGTCAGGTGGCCGAAGAACTCGGTGTGCGCTATGTGTTGGAGGGAAGTGTGCGACGAGCGGGTGACCAGATTCGTATCAATGCACAGCTAATCGATGCGACCACAGGAGGCCATGTCTGGGCCGAGCGTTATGATGGCTTGCACAAGGATATATTTGCCCTGCAAGATCAGGTTACTCGACAGATTGTCGCGGCGCTTAAAGTGAATTTGACAGATGAGGATGAAGTGCCGCAGGTAAGCAAGGCCACCGACAACGTTGAAGCCCATGATGCCTTCCTGCGTGGATGGGCGCATTATAAGTTGGGTACGCCTGAGGACCTCGCCCTTGCAATCCCTTTTTTCGACAAGGCGGTTAGTCTCGATAATAATTACAGCCTCGCCCATGCTTCCCTGGCATCTCTATTTTGGCAAGTAAAGACCAATGACTGGGCTTTTAATTTGGGCATGATTTCGTTTGAAGTTGAGGATCGAATCGACGAGCATCTGCAAAGAGCGCTGAAATCGCCGACGCCGTTAGCCCATGACCTGCAATCCCGGATTTATTTATCCCAATCGCTGTTTGATAAAGCAGTTCTGGAAGCAGAAAAAGCAGTTGCGCTGGACAATAACGACGCCACTGCCCATGCGTCTTTGGCGAATGCACTTATTCGCTCACAACGCCCCGAACAAGGGCTTGCATCAATCCAGAACGCGATGCGGCTCGATCCTTATTATTCTCCCGGCTACTTAACAATTCTGGGAGCGGCCCAGTTTGGGCTCAAGCAATATGACCGGGCGGTTGACACACTTAAACGCGCCATAAAACGAAATCCAAATCACGATTTACCTCATCTGTATTTGGCGATAAGCTATAGCAATTTAGGGCGCATCGATGATGCGGAGACGGTGATTGAGGATGCAAATTATATTCACTTCACCCGGGCGCAGAACGAACTGGGGATTATGGAAAGTGCGTCGAACGATGGATACTTCCCGGGCATCGATACTATAAATTTTCAAACTTTCGGTAATAAAGAAATACAAAACCAAGTCCGAACGAGCCTCAAACAGATTCCCGCATTGAATTGGCATTACCTGATTACGGTTCACCCGAGTCAAGAGGTTGGAGATACCTGGGTGGAAGTAGAGGGTGCAACGAGAATTGGCGCAGATCAAGCAAAAATGCTTTTCGACAAAGGCGTGACATTCATCGAAACAGGAATCGAAAAAATTTTGAAAAGAGTGCGGATACCCAATTCCCACTATCTCCCTTCCGCCTGGAGTGTTGTGGAAAACTGGGACGGAAGCATTCCGAAGTTAAATCAGACTACCTTAAATACAGTTGTGAGTAAAAATCAAGAGGTGGTTTTTTCCTACTGGTGTCACGAAAACCCGATTCCGTGTACTGGCTCATGGGAAGCCGCAAGAGCGGTTTCCTGGGGGTATGAGAAAGTATATTTCATTGGTACTCGGGGTCTGAGCGATTGGATTGATGCGGGTTATCCCCTGGAATATTCCCAGGAGCAATAGGCTGTTTAACCTTGTGCGGATTTAATAATGCGTTATTAAAGGGGTTATTAAAGGCACAGTTTAGTTATCTCTCGATTGAGATTAGAGATACGTCCCTCTAATGATCTAGCAGCAATTTCACCAACCGTCTGGCGAAAACACCGCTGGATGAATTTACAAATATTTATAGTGATTAATCTACCCGCTGGTAAACTTCGCTGATCCAGAAATAGTCCTGCCAGTGTTTGCTACGCCGAAATCCAGCTTTTTCAATTTGTGTCACAACCCATGAAACGGGATAAATTTTGGGTTTAAATCCGGAATTGACCAAGGTAAGAAAAAAACCCACGATACCAAATGAAATACGCGGTATCAAAGAGTCTCGCGGATAACTCAACGCATAGCTCTTACCGCATTTATCTGTTGATAATTTAATTAATGTTTCTGAGTCGGGATAACAACAGATGACTTTATCTAATACCAGCACATCATGTCTATCGTATTGATCATAGGTCTCGACAAAATCGCCAATTGCGTATTTGGTTTTGTCTTCAAGCCTTTTCTCACTGGCCAGGGATTTTGCATAATCAATCATTTTCTTTGAAATATCGATTCCCGTGGCCCTAGAAGCACCTGATTGAATCATTTTTTGGTGAAAGTACCCTGTACCACATCCAATTTCCATCACGGACTGATTGTCGTATCCAATACTGTTAAGCGACTCAAACAATTGGTTTTGAGATTTTTCAAACCCCTTCTTTTCCAGACGCCTGGCATAGGACTTTGCAAAAAATGAAAAGAAACGATCAGTTCCAGAGCAACAATTCATGATATAAATTTGTCTAAAATATATAATAGTTATTCCACAGTGGTTTATTATAGCAACCAAATACGGCTACTTTGGGGGAAACTAGAGTATATCTGGAATGGAGATGCTCAAGACGTATTGGTAGAAAAATCATGTATTGACTATTATATGCCTATATGGGAATATTATAGTCATGGCCCGATTAAAAACCACACATGACGTCTTCAGCGCAATTGGTGAGCCAAAGCGCAGAGCTCTCATTGAGCAGCTTGTACTCAAGGAAATGACCGTCAATGAATTGGTAGAAACTGTGAAATGGCCTCAACCCGTGGTATCCAAACACCTAAGTGTTTTACGCCAGGTTCGAATTGTTTCTGAACGAAGGCAGGGACGCAACAGGTTATACCGCATAGAGCCTGAGGAATTTCGGCCGATTCAGGAATGGATGCACCAATTTGAGAAATATTGGGGCAGCACATTAGATCAATTAGACAACTATCTTACAGATATTCAAGCGAGAGGAAAAAATGAACCAAATTAAAATAGAACCTTCCATAATTACCCGTGAATTCAACGCATCGAGACAATTGGTTTTTGATGCATGGACCCAGGTAAAACATCTAAATAATTGGATGTTTCCTATGCAAGGCTGCACATGTGAATTTGTAGCCGCGGAAATTGAGAATGACGGTTCTTCATTGCATAAAATAACCATGCCAAATGGTCATGAGATGTGGCTGTATACAAAATACGTAGAAGTAACATCACCAGAGAAACTGGTATTTTTACAGTACATGTCAAATGAACAGAGTGAAATCATTCCAATGGGCCACATACCCAATTGGCCCAAAGACATGTTGGCCACCCTTCTGTTTGAAGAAGTTTCTGAAAGTAAAACTAAATTGACCTTTTATTGGGAGCCCCAAAACCCAACTCCCGAAGAAGCCGAAGCCTTTGAAGCGACTCGCGCCGATCATGATAAAGGCTGGGGAGCCGGTATGGCACAGTTGGAAATTTACCTATCATCGCTGTGAATCAACACATAAGTCAAAATTTAGACGAGAAAAACCAGTGATAGCTGAAACAAATACAACGGTACCAAAATGGTTCTGGGTCGTTACTATCCTTGCATTGTTATGGTATCTGATGGATATGTCTGCATTTATTATGCGGGTTTTTATGCTGGAAACCATGCTTAACGGCATGCCAGAAGTACAACAGGGTTTGTATCTTAATATGCCTGTGTGGGTAAATCTGGTGTTTGCCGCTGAAGTGTTTGGTGGCGTTCTTGGTAGCGTATGTTTGTTACTCAAGAAACGGTGGGCATTGGTTTTATTCAGCATCTCAATTGTGGGTGTAATACTGCAAACTTCTTATGTTTACTTCTTATCTGAAGCAATCAACATCATGGGCACACCTGCTATAGTAATGCCGCTGGTGGCAGTTTGTATTGGTGCAGGCTTGATTGTTTTTACAAAATCAGCCATTTCCAAAGACTGGATAGATTAGGAATAGTTAGAACTTTTGTGCCTATGGATTATTTCAATTAGCGCCAAATGAATTCAATGCCATCAGTAGCCAATTACCTTTACTGCCAACTTAAGTTTCATTGCATAAAGCCTGAGAACATAACGTTTATTGTTAATATTTAAATAAGGTAATTCCGGTGATACGACCAGCGTCGTTCTAGCCAAACCAGAGCCATTAAATATCAAAAAGTCACATTTACTGAGCAGTAAAAATTCAATAACTGCTTCTTCGCCATTTTGTGCAGCCTTACTTCGATCATTAGCAATATAACTGGGTATTACACTACCCGTAGGGCCTTTTCCCACAGATATACCGCTTACATATCGGATAGCGTCATAACAGATAATTTTATCTTTAAAAGCTTCCTGCATAACCTCTAAAGAACGTTCATCATCCGTTGTTATCAATATTTTTGCTTTTTGGTGGTATTTGAGCAGTTGTTTGATAGCTATTATGTAACGATCATAATTTAACATTCCTATTCGCCTTGGGTCTGACAATGCATCCGTTCCTCTGATGTGAACGCCTATCACATAATGATTCTGCATATTTTTTTCCCAATAAACTTTCACCTTTTCTAGAATGAAATCTCTGGGTTTTATATATTTTCGAACGATGCGATTCAACATTCTACGCCTCCTTTTTGAAGGATCACGCAGGTATGGCATAAGCAAAACTTTTCCTATGTTTTTTGGCCGATCACCATAATGCGTATTTGCATCGTAATTGCTTTCTATTGCCTCTTTATTAACATAGCCTCTCTCAGAAAGAATAATTTGAAGCTTATTTTTGATATTTTCCGGAAGTGAGTGATAGTCATATTTCGAGAACAGAGGTTCAAAGTAATATTCCCATACTGACTGTTTTCCTGCATAGCCATCAGGAGTCCAGTAGCAGCAATTTTCTCCAAAACAAACGATCGGAATTTTGTTCTCGCTTAATACCAAACTAATATTGGACAAAACTTGCCCGTATAATGAGAACATTCCCACGTCTCGTTCACATATCAATAAGAATTTATTTTTTTCATTTTTTTGGGAGCGAAAACGAAGCAGTGTATTTAATTTAGTTTCGGAAAAAGAATACCAGATCTTCGAATTGGTATAACGTTTTAATTTTATTCCATATGATTTTATTATTTCCCTTATTTTCATATTAGATTTTATAAATTTTTTATTCTTAAAAAATGACTCCTTATTTTTTATAAGATCTGACGAGTTCTCTTACAATTATATAGAATTTAATTTTCCATTTGTAATATCAAAACTGGATTAACCCATTCCGTAATTCGCTTTCAGAAACGAATTCAATATCCAACGCTTATTGCAGACTATCTTTAAGCGCACGAATGTGTTCGGGCCCCGTTCCGCAACAGCCACCCACAATTTGCACATTGAAATTTTCAATCCAGTTTTTGATTTCACCGGCATAATCTTCCGGGGAACAAATTTCTTCAAATACCCACTCGGGAAACTTTGTCTTGCCGGTTTCAGCATAGGCTAGTTTTGGGCCGGACCAGTGATTGCCCAGCACTTCGAGAGCGGGACCAACATTGCCTATGCGGGTATGCATAATTCCCGCAGCCTGGCCTCCCAATTCACTTAGCGTCTTGACCAGGCTTCCAAAATCATGGGTATCGGTTCCTTCTTCGGCATCACTCCAGCGCAAACTTTTAACGTCGATACCGTCATCTGCCATCATCGTGCTATAACCAATCCACACCGGTAATCCGGTGGAAACCGCCGCTTCGATAACCATGGTTGCATTATCGATGTCGCGCATCATTTCCGCGATGATCAAGTCAACCCCGGACTCGGCCAGCACTTCCGCCAGTTCCTGATAACTGGCCTGGTTGTGTTTATTGGTTGCAACCGCCTGGTGATTACTCAAAAGTGGCGGCATGCTGGACATGGATCCTGCTATCCAAACATCACCATCTGCCACATTATCCCTGGCTTCTTTCGCCAGCTGCACGGATTTGTAGTTCAATAGTTTGGATTCATGACCCATATTGACACTCTCAAGAACATGCCTGGCGGTTGAATAGGTATTTGCAGTTATAACTTCAGAACCCGCTTTTATATAGTCTTCGTGAACCTGGCGGACTTCGTCAGGATGGGTCTTGGTCGTTAAGCCACTCCATACATTGGGATCCAGTTGGGCACCCCGCTTCTGAATTTCCGTGCTGACGCCACCATCCATTAAAATAACTTTCCCTTTGTTTATCCTATCGGTGATAGTCGTCATATCAGTTAGCTTTAAAAATTCTCAAGGTGATGGTTCAACTATTGTATCCAATACAGCCAGAGTCGTCAGCTTAAAACCGGGTTTATCCGCTGCTATTTCTGCACATATCCTTTCTTGCGTTGCCGGTACTTTTTTCCAAATCGAAATGCTTCATTAGAGCCGCTGGGGTAAATCGCCCTCTTAAATAATCGTAGTGGTTGGGTCACCATTCGACGCCACATTCGTCCACCTCTGGGCAAGTTGTAGCTTTGGGTTTTTTCCTCTTCGCTTAACAGGTCTGGTCGGTTTCGCCGCTTCAATTTGATTACATGGCGAAGATCTTCGCTTTGCATGTAACTAATAAACTTTTGATTGATCTTGCGTCGTAAAGGGTTATTCCCGGCATAGCTCCGCGTAGATATCTGGTAATCAATCAGCACCGGATGATCATCGGGTGTGACAATAACATTATATTTCTTGGCCAGATCGTTGTAGGCAATTCCTCGCTGATGAATCTGCTCTACGGTTGATCTAAGTTCCTCAAAAAATTCATTGCCCGGAACTTTGCCCTGTAATTTTCTCTGCCCCAGATCGACCCCTTCTACCCAGCCGCGAAGAAAAGACTGATCGGTAATTTTCAAATAGTCTGTGGCAGTTCCGGGTATGCCTTTCAATGCATCACATAATGCCATTTCATTTCGCGCCCATTTACGCGCAAAGGGCCTGGCCATTCTGCCCCACCAAAACCGGAATCGATAGGTTTTGTGCAACCATTGCTTGCCCTGGTATTTAACAATCCAGGTTTCCGCAAACCCATCATCTTTGATCTGCTTTACAAAATCTATTTCGTCGACATTGACCAGCGATGATTCGGCCAAATCTGTTTCGACATTCATGACCGCGATTCCAGCAATTTAGACAAGGGCTGGAGCTTCCAGGAATTCGATCTCAACAAATGCGCATTCAAAATCATTGCCGTTAATCACGTCGTGCTCCACGCCAACATTGCGAAAATAGGGAATTCCGTTTTTTAATTCAGCCCGGGTTCGCTCACCATTGCCCAGATCAATTTCCAGAACTCCATCAAATAAAGGAATGACAACATAATCGTATTCATGGCGATGCCATCCGGTATTATCGCCACGCTTCTTGAATCGCCATTCGGTAACCCGGGTTCGATTGTTTTCGATAAAAACCGTGGGACTTGCGGTGCCGGTCTTGCTGCTTGCACACATTTTGCTGCCCCTAAAAGAATTTTAAGTAACGATCACGCTCCCAATCGGAAACATGATTCAAATAGCTGAGCCATTCCCCACGCTTGTACTCAACCCAGGTATCGAACATCACATCACCAAAAACCTGTTTGCTTAATGGATCTTTTTCAAATGCATCCACCGCCTCAATCAGCGTGCGTGGCAACCAGGTCACCCCTTGGTCGGCTCGCTCTTCATCGGTTTTATAGTACAGGTTCTCAACATGGGGTTCGCCGGGATCCACTTTTTCCCGAATACCTTCCAGCCCCGCTGCCACCATCATGGCGATGCCAAGATAAGGGTTGCAGGCGCTGTCCGCAGAACGAAGCTCAACTCGTCCACCACCGCGAGGAATTCGCAGGGTGTTGGTGCGGTTATTGTTGCCATAAGAAACGAAGCACGGCGCCCAGGTAAATCCCGAAGTACTGCCTTTGACAATCAGTCGTTTATAACTATTCACCATAGGCGCCGATACAGCCTGTACCGCGGGCAGGTGGCGCAACACGCCGCCAATAAAATGATAACCGATTTCGGTTAAGCCACAACCACGAGGATCGGAACCCGAACCTACATCAAACAGATTTTTGCCATCAGCAGACGCCAGGGACATATTGTAGTGCGCACCACTGCCTGCCTTGTCGCCAAAAGGTTTGGGCATAAAGCTGGCATAGGCACCATGTTTTCGCGCCATTTCATTGGCCATTACCCGCAGAAAGACAAATCGGTCCGCCATGGTCAGGGCTTCGGCATAATTGAAATCCAGCTCGAACTGACCGATTCCGTCCTCATGATCAAATGAATAAACATCCCAGCCCAGCTCATTCATGGCATCTACGGTATCACTCAACCACAGGTCCAGGTTGTCCATTAAACGCACAGTATCGTAGGCTGGCTTTCCAAGATGAGGTAAAGAACTCAGGGGCGATACCCGTTCATCGTCATCTTCGAATACATAGAACTCCGCCTCGATGCCACAATTTACCGTGTATCCCATGTCCGCGGCTTCCGCCAGTACCCGTTTTAAAATACCCCGATTACAGGGCTCGAAGGGTTTTCCCTCGGTCCACAAATCGCTGGCAAACCACGCGCAGTCCGAGCGCCAGGGCACAATCATGCAGGAATCGGGATCGGGATGAGATGCAACTTCCTCGTCTGAAACATCCTGGGGCACGCCGTCCAGAGCAGCGCCGGTGAATAACTCCGAACCTGTAAACATTTTCTCCAGATGGGCGATAGGTACCATTTTTGCTTTTGGCACACCGTGCATGTCCACATAACTTGGAAGCAGGTATTTAATATTGTGGCCTTCCAGGTGTTTTCTTAATTGTTCGGTGGTTTTCGCTTGATTTGATTTTGCCATGATGTCACCTAGCGGAAATTAATGTTCAGATTTTACGGAGGTGAGTATATCGAGTAATTGGTGATTATTGGGAGGAATCTGGTAGTGGGCACAGCGAGCGAGATCGGATTCAAGACCCGGCCACTGGATCGCGTCAAGCTGAATTTTTGAAAACCCATTAAACACCGCAGGGTCGCCCATTTGTGCTACGGGATTGCAGGTGCCCTGAACGAAGGCAATGGCGATGGCGGTTTCGGGCTCGAGCATGTAATGTAAAAATGATTCTGCATGGGCCGAGGAATGTACGTGGTTGAGAACTGAAGTGATCTCACTAAAAACTATCCCACCTTTGCCATCAATAGGACCACGGCTAGGGGTTACTGCAAGAATATTCGCGTTGCCCTCGAGCCGTGCAGGAGAGGCGGTATAAATACCACCACTGATATAGAAATCGATTTCACCTTGGATGAGTCTGCGATTTAAATCATGATGATCGTCGCTCACGATTTTTGCAGCGCCATACCATCGCCGCGCGGTTTCGGTAAACGCTGCAATGGCATTTTCATCCAGAGTATCAAAAGGATTCAACCCGGCGCCGATACAAAACTGAAAAACATTGAAATCTGGATAATCCAGTATTGCAAAACGCCCGGCATTCCCTGGATCATTGGCTAAATCAAAACCCTGATCTTCAGCAGTTGACTTGCTAACCCGGTTGGTATTAACCACCAGGTTAAATGGCCCAAATCGCTGGCCAATGCCAATCAGATTGCCCTTGTCATTTTCATCGGCATTGGCATTGGCATCGTAGCTCCAGGGCAGCATCGTTTTGTAAACCTCATGGCAGTGTTCGCGATATTCCCCAAAATCTTCAGCATTCAGGGTTTTTATTTTTCCCGCCGGGTGGAGAGCATCGCGCACGTAGGCATTGTTAATATTCAACACATCCCATCGATGGTCATTTGTGTTCATCAACAAATCTGCAGTCCCCGCATCGGATAACAAAGTCTGCGCCTGGACCTTGATGTTGTGGCGATTCTCGAATGGGGTCAGAATATGTGCAGCATCATAGCCTTCCCAGCACATCAGTTTCAGGTTCGAATTGTGCATTTATTCCAAAATTCTAAAAATCATGAATTGATACTAGCAGGATTCCATGGCACTCTTATAGTCATAAGGTCTAGGGCATAATTAATATGACGCAAAATAATATGAAGCAATACGATATAGACCCTGAACTTCGTACTTATCTGGATACCGGTGATAAAATTTATCCATCGGATACCAGTAAATTGGGCATTGAAGATATTCGCAGTCTGTATCTGCAAATGGCGGAAATTTTCCAGGCAACCATAGCCGCCGGTATCAATCTTACCGATCATGAAATTCCCGGTCGCCATGGCCCTATTCCCATTAGGATCTACGAAAATCGAGATCACCGTTCGCCGGTCACGGTAATTTATTATCACGGCGGTGGATTCATCATGGGCAATCTGGACAGTCACGATTCCATTTGTGCGGAAATTGCTGATGCAACAGGTTACAAGGTCATTGCCATAGATTATCGACTGGCTCCAGAGTTTGTCCACCCGGTTCAATTCGAAGACGCGCTGGATGCCTTTCTCGCACTGGATCATGGACATACTATCGTCGCCGGCGATTCTTCCGGTGGAAACCTCGCCGCTGCGGTTTGTATTGCCCAACATGGCAGCGATCGGCAACCGTTAGGCCAGGTTTTGATCTATCCCTGGCTTGGTGGAGATCTTCTCGAACTGGATTCCTATAAACGCCATGCAGCACCCCCTGGCCTGAGCGTTACGAATCTCGATCAATATCGACAATTACGCACGGGTGAAGCGCCATTACCCCATGATCCAATTTATTATCCCCTGGCCCTGGTTAAATATGGCGATCTACCCCCCTGCGCCTGCTTTGCAGCAGAGTATGACCCGTTATGCGATGACGGCACTGAATATGTGAAACGATTGCAGGGTGCCGACGTCGATGCAACCTGCATTGTTGAACCGGGACTGATTCATGGCTATTTGCGCGCACGGCATTGCAGCGAGAAAGCAAAGTCCAGCTTCGCCCGTATTTGCGCAGCAATTAAACAGTTGGGTGATGACTACGCCGTTGATCAATCCTTAGATCATTCTCTTGAGTCATAAGACAATTGTAGACAACCGATTTCTACAGGCTCTGGCATCGGGTTGTCCGCTTATTCTCGACGGCGGTCTGGCAACGGAACTTGAAAACCAGGGTCAAGTTCTCAACTCAAAGCTCTGGTCTGCAAGAATCCTGGCTGATGATCCCGATTCTATTATTGCTGCTCATTTGGCCTACCTTCACGCCGGCGCACAAATTATTACCAGCGCGAGTTATCAGGCGTCTGTACTCGGCTTTATTGAATCCGGATTAAGCCAAACCGATGCGGAGAATTTAATTGTCAAAGCCGTGTCATTGGCAATTGAAGCGCGAAGACAATTTATCGAACAATCTCCGAAGCCATTAAAATTTATGCCCTTGGTCGCAGCCAGTATTGGTCCATACGGCGCTTACCTCGCAGACGGCTCGGAATACACCGGTGATTACGATGTGGATGAAATCGCATTAAAAGTATTTCATCAATCAAGAATGACCCTGCTGGATAACAGTGAAGCAAGTATTCTGGCCTGCGAAACCATACCGAGTTTTGAAGAAGCCTGTGTCCTCCACGACCTTTTGTTGGAAACCACTAAACCCGCGTGGATAAGCTTTTCATGCAAAGACGATTTGCATATCAACGATGGCACGCCAGTTAAAAATGTAGCGGCGTTATTTAATGATCATCCCAACGTAGCTGCAGTTGGAATTAACTGCACCCCACCCCAATATATCTCGGGCTTGATTGAACAGGTAAAAACTGCTGCCCCAGACAAGGCGGTGATTATCTATCCGAATTCTGGCCAGAGTTATAGCCCGCAAACGAAATCCTGGAATTGTGCTCATTCATCATTAAATTTGGACACCGCCGGGGTGGAATGGATGAAACAGGGCGCGAATATTATTGGCGGTTGTTGCCAGATTGGCCCAAAAAAAATAATTGAATTAGCTTCCGCCCTGTCATATCCTCATTCCCCTTGTTAGCTATCAAAATTAGTAAACAATTGTTAATCTGAATCATGGCCATTCAAACCACCTGCATCGGCGCATATCCAAAGCCCGAAAATATTACCACAGGCAACTGGGCAGAGACCGAAGATCAAAGCAACGACGAAAGCCGTTCGTTCACCTATACCAATGATCGGGCGGATGAAGTCCCTATAGAGTTGCTCGATGAGGCTACGGCCGCCGCCATCGAGGACCAGGTTAGCTGCGGGATCGACATCCCCACCGATGGCGAACTACGTCGTGAAAATTATATTCACTATCATTGCCGACATATCGAAGGTATCGATTTTGAAAACATCACGGAAAAGGTTCATCGTAATGGCGCTGCGATTGCGCCGCTTCCCACCATCGCTGGAAAAATTTCACCGCGGAAAAATCATTTTCTCGATACCGATTTTAAAACCGCTCAGAGTTTCACCAGCAAGCCGGTGAAAATCACAGTGCCCGGACCATTGACCATCATCGATACCACTGCAGACGTATTTTATAATGATGAACGCAAACTGGCATTCGATCTTGCAGATGCCCTGAATTATGAAATTCGCGGGCTGTCAGACGCTGGCTGCAAATATATTCAGGTTGATGAGCCTCTTTTTGCACGCAAAGTAGATCAGGCCCTGGACTATGGCGTGGAATGTCTCGACCGATGCTTCCACGGTGTTCCGGATAGTGTCACCCGAGTGATGCATATGTGTTGTGGTTATCCCGGACATCTGGACGACGACGATTACAAAAAAGCCGACCCTAACAGCTATTTCGAGTTGGCTTCTGCAGTTGATGCCACCAACATCAACCAGGTGTCCATCGAAGACGCCCACTGCCTCAATGACCTGAGCCTGCTGGAGAAATACCAAAACACTTCTGTGATTCTCGGCGTGATTACCGTAGCCAGTTCTAAAATTGAATCTGTTGATGAAATTCGACAACGACTGAATTCTGCTTTGGATCATATCGACTCAGATCGACTGCTCGCAGCCCCCGACTGCGGGCTGATTATGCTGAGTAGAGACTTGGCAATGGCAAAACTAAAAAACATGTGCGAAGCAGCCCAGAGCATTTAATACAATAAATTAGCCTATTTATAATTATGAAAAAACAACATGTCTGGCCTGAAGGTCATTGGAACTGGCCGATTAAAATCAATCACAAGCATGGTGTGCGCTGCAGCGAGATGATGTGGGTGGGCGGCCAGGTGGATTTGAGCCCACAGGGAGAAGTGCTTAATTTTGGTGACCTCAACACTCAAACCAGAAACGTCATGAATAATTTTGATCGGGTGCTTGGTGAAATGAACAGCAGTTTGAATGACCTGGTCAGCCTGAATTGTTTTTATGTCAACGATGGCAGTGTTGATGAGAAAGAATTTCTGCAACAAGTTGCAGCAGCACTGCCCGATGGCAGCTGTACTGCGGTCACGGCAATTCCAATTCCCTATCTCGCCTACGATGGCATGCTGGTAGAAATTGAAGGGGTCGTTATGAGCGCGGAAGATGGCAGCGCCCTTGAGCGCAACTATTGCAAAGGGGTATATCCCGAAATGATTTCGGAAAAATTCTGCAGCGGGTTGCAATGCGAAGAAATGATCTATGTCTCCTCCCAATGCTCGTTCAACCCCGATGGCGCTCTGATCAACCAGGGAAGTATCCTGAAACAGACTAATCAGGTCATGTCCCATATTGAATCGACACTCAAGTATTTCGGTGCTGGTTTTGATGACGTTGTAAAAATAAATCGCTGGTACGCTGGCGGTGATGCCCTGGAAGATTTTGAACCTGCGGCACTGGCCTGCGCAGCAAATTTTAGCGAGCCCGGTCCTGCGGCGACGGGCATTCCCCTGCCTCGCCATGGCGACCCGGATATGTTAATCAAAATTGGGGTAATCGCCATGCTTGGGAAAAATGGCGAGCATTTGCCGCGACGACATGTCTGGCCGGAATCGCTATGGGATTGGCACGTCCATCTACCCTACCAGCACGGACTTAAATGTGGTCGAATGATTTTTCTCGGCGGCCAGGTTTCCATCGACAAAAAAGGGCGTGCAGTTCACCCGGGGGAATTAACACCCCAGACCCACCAGGCCATGGCGCATATCAAAACCATATTAAATGAGCTCGGCGCAGACTTCGACGACGTTACCAAAGTCATGACGGTGTATCAGGGCGATTGCGGTCCCGAGGCGTTAAACGATAATTTGCCCATTCGCTCATCCTATTTTAATGATCCCGGACCAGCGACTACCGGTGTGCCGTTACCTGTTTTGGCCTATGAAGGTATGTGCATCGAAATCGATATCTACGCCATGGCTGACGCCGATTAATATTAATTTCCAACTCCCGATACCGTCAACTATGGATTCCGGATAGACCTGCGGTCTTCCGGAATGACGGAGGGGTTAATTTTTGCCGTGTCGGCGTTTGATATTTTCCTTCCATTTCCCTGTTGTGGCCCACAACGCACCCGACCGCACACCGTCATACTACAACCCACTCACTGCCCCTATCGTCATCCCGGAAAGCGTCCTCACACCCCGTCATCCCGGAAAATTCTGCCAGGAGCAGAATTTCGCATAGCCCCAACGGGGTGAGTATCAAGGATGATACGAACAAAATTCTGCCAGGAGCAGAATTTCGCATAGCCCCAACGGGGTGAGTATCAAGGATGATACGAACAAAATTCTGCCAGGAGCAGAATTTCGCATAGCCCCAACGGGGTGAGTATCAAGGATGATACGAACAAAATTCTGCCGGGAGCAGAATTTCGCGTAGCCCCAGCGGGGTGAGTATCAGGGATGATACGAACAAATTCGAAGTGCTTATCCTAACGTCATCACGGAAAGTGCTGAGCACTTATCCGGGATCCACTTTTTGACCATAGAAAACACTAAACGTATTTCAAGACTACACGTGAAACCCAAAATTAGTTTTCGATCTACACCATGATTTTTAACGAAAAATAAATCCAGTCGACGAGATAAAGGCAATGCCATTAACTCATCCTCAGATTATTTTGTATGTCATCCCAGTCGCTGGCGGAAACCACCTGGCATTTTTCATTGACATCCTGAGTCCAGGAATAAACCGACAAAAATGGTTTGTCATATACTCGAATCGCGTGAACCTGACTCGCATGATTCCAGATCATCGATCCTGAATCATGGTCCTGCCATTGCCCAAGATCGAATCGCCAGCCGGTGGGGCCGGTTAGGGTCAAATAAAATTCCGGTGCGGCGTGGGTGTGATCGCGATAGAGCACCCGTGGGCCGAGAAGAAACACGCCGAGCCTGAAATCTTCGCAGTAATAATCAGCACTGTTCGGGCCGATTAATTCACAGTGCATATTATTTTCTGTGTATTCGGATCCAACCTCGGCACCGGGTTCATAATATAGACCGCGGTCGACTCGCCAGTGCAGATCATCTTTAGCTGCAGCTATGGCTTCTACCAAACTCCCTAGTTCACTGCCCGACTGTTGTATTGCGGTTTCAAGTTGACTGCTGAGATTCTCCGGAATCTGCGGTTCGCGGTAACAACGATTTTTATCTGTTAACGCTATACTGCCTAAATGATTCAGAACTTCCTGTGCACCGTCAGCTTCCGCAACCTTGACCTGCAAATATCTACGAATCCCATTAATGATTTCGATGCTCATTGCACCTGCCTAATCAATTAGTCTGCCCAATTAGTTTGAATAGCGGGCACGTAAAACCTTTTTATCCAGTTTACCCACGCTGGTTTTATCGATCTGATCGACAAATTCGATTCTCTCTGGTATTGCCCATTTGGATAGCTCACCGCTGTCCACATGGACACCAATGGCATGACGAATTTCATCAGCGCTAATTTCCTCATCACTATCACTGCGCGCAACAACCAGCATGGGGCGTTCCCCCCAACGTTCATCAGTAATGCCAATGGCCGCGACCTCGGCCACGCCATCACACCGCGAAACGATGTTTTCCAGATCCAGGGAGGAAAGCCATTCTCCACCAGATTTAATTACGTCTTTGATTCGATCGGTGATTAACAGTGAATTGGTTTCATCAAAATAGCCAACATCCCCGGTATGCAAATAACCCCCCTTCCACAGCGCGACCGTAGCTTCAGGGTTTTTGGTATAGGTCTGGGTCAGCCACGGTGAACGGGTGACGATCTCTCCAGTTGTCTTGCCATCCCGTGGAATGTCATTCATGTCTTCATCCACAACCCGAACCTCCACAAGGGCAGCGGGCTTTCCCGGTTTGCGTCGCATGGCCAGGTCTTCGTCGGAACCTCGGGGATAGTGATTGTGGGTTAAATCCGAGGTGGTCATAATAGGGCAGGTTTCGGATAGACCATAACCTGTAAAAAGTTCAATCCCAAGATCTGCAGCTATTTTACTCAAGCCTTCGGGTAACGCTGCACCACCAATAATCATTTTTAATTTTGACAGATCAACCTCGGCCGCTTCTGGTGCAGACAATAACATTTGTAAAATTGTTGGCACGCAGTGTGAATAAGTGGAACCCTCTTTTTCAATCAGGCGCAATAGTTTCGCAGGTTCGTATCGCCCAGGATAAACCTGTTTGACCCCAAGCAGGGTTGCGGCATAGGGCATACCCCAGCCATGGACATGAAACATCGGTGTCATCAGCATATAGACGTCGCCCTTGTGAAAACGATTGTTTCCCGATGCAGTGGAAAATGCGGCAATTAGTCCCAGGGTATGTAACACAAGCTGTCGATGGGTATAGGCAACACCTTTAGGATCACCCGTGGTACCTGTGGTATAAAATGTCGTCGCCCTGGTGTTTTCGTCGAAATCCGCGAATTCAATTTCATCACTAACAGAATTCAGTAGGGTTTCGTATTCCACATCAAACCCATCGGGCAATGACACCTCGCCATCATCCTGTATAAAAATCCACTTTATCGGTCGCTCAATCCGATCCCTGATTTGTTCGATGATTGGCACAAAATCAGCATGAACCAGGATCACATCATCGTCTGCGTGATTAATGGTATAAAGAATTTGCTCTGGCGAAAGTCGAACATTCACGGTATGCAGAATCGCCCCAAGCATGGGCACAACGAAATAACATTCCAGATAGCGATGGTTATCCCAGTCCATAACTGCCACGGTATTGCCCATGCCGACTCCAAGAGAAGTCAATCCATTAGCCAGTTTACAAATTCGTTCATAGAACGCTTTGTAACTGTGACGCTTTGATTCGCCACTGACTATTTCCTGATCTGGCGCGTTAGCCAGTGGGGTGAGAAGGATTTGCTTGATTAAAAGCGGATAACCATATGCCTCTGAATGACTCATACCAACTACGCCTTCACTCGCTAGCTTTTGGCATGCATGGCCATTCGGCGTTTGGCGATCCGTACAGTGTCGTCAGGGGTACCGTCGTGCATAGTGCCCAGCCATTTATCCCAGGGCATATAGGGCGTGCCGTAATTGCATTCAAAATATCGATGGTGCAAATGATGAAATAAATTGGCGATTCCGATAGTAGATTTGCCTTTTAGCACCAGGGTTTCATAGCCGACGTGACCGGTGTAGGCGGAAATGCCAGTGACATACATATGGTAGAACATATGTATGGGATGGGATGCCACCACCAAATGAATCAGGATAGTACTGAAATATAAGATGTGTTCAATGGGATGCATAGCCAGACCGGACCAGGGTCCGATGGTGACATTCTTATGATGCAGGGCGTGGGCAATTTTGTACAGCGGCGGCCAGTGAATCAGGCGATGGACAAAATAAAAATGCATAGACTCCCAAAAAGTCAGCAGGAAAAACATGGCCACAAACCAATACGGGTTTGTATTCCAGTCATTCCAGAATAAATAACCATTGGCATAGGCCCACATAAACACCACCAGGTATGCGCTCCAGATTGTGACGCCGCTGACCAGACTCCAGAAAATATTATCCCAGACCTGGTTGTTGAACAGGAACGCCTTGTTGTTCCTGGCGAGCTCGCGGTGATCATATTTTTCCACATCACCCTGACACTTCCAGGTATGGAAATACAGATGCAATCCGCCGGCAATTAATATCGACAAACCAATGTTTATTGCGAAAACCTGCCAGATCCAGTCGAAGGAAAAGGTTTTCCATTGTTCCATCCCGGGGGCAAGATAAATCCAGGTTAATACCGCCAGCAATACATTGAACATTTGCTGGGACAATAAAAATCCGCGACCGAGTAAATATTTGAGCGCGCCAATTGGCTGGGGTGGCCAGACAAAAATCGGCGGCATTTTCAATGGAAGGGGCGGATGCCAGTTCCAAGGGCCTTTTGGCCTGGACTTCGGTTGTGCGTTGGATGCTTGGGCCATTGTAAATTAACTCGCAATTTGTACTGCTGATTTAACCCGAATTGTCCGATCAAATCAAAGTTTTACTGCCAACAAAGCCCTTTCAAATTGTTTTAATTGAGATTGATGGAATAACATAGAATAGGCCAGAAATGATATTCACGAAATTTATAAGGGTTAGAACAATATGAGAACTACGATTGAAAATGTAACACAGATTACCTGTGTGGGCGCTGGCACCATTGGTGCCGGCTGGGCAGCGTATTATCTGTCCCGGGGTTTTAATGTTATCGCCACAGACCCAGGTGCGGACGCAGAGCAAAACGTGCATCGGGTTGTAGATGACGCATGGCCAATCGTATCTGAGCTCAATGGCTGCGGTGATAAAAACAAATCTAATCTTCAATTTACTACCGACCTTTCTGAAGCGGTAAAAGGTGCTGACTTTATCCAGGAAAGCGCCCCTGATCGGGAAGAATTAAAAATTGCACTTTTCAAGGAAATCGATACCCATGCCCCCGCAGATTGCATAATCGCCAGCTCGTCATCGGACTTCCTGCCGACCCGCCTTGCCAGTGAATGTCTGCATCCCCAAAGATGTATTGTTGGCCATCCTTTTGCTCCATCCTATTTAATGCCACTGGTTGAAGTAGTTGGCGGCGAAAAAACTGATCCGGCCGTGATGGACTGGGCGATGTCGTTTTACGATTCTATCGGTAAAAAATCTTTGCGACTGAAAAAAGAAATTAACTCCTATATTGCCAACCGATTACAGGATGTGGTGCTGGACGAAGCCACTGCATTGGTAGAAGCGGGCATTTGTGATTTCTCGGATATCGATGACGCTATGTGTTATGGCCCTGGTCTACGCTGGGCTTTCGCTGGTCCAGCCATGTGTTATCACCTCGGCGGCGGCAAAGGTGGGCTGGAAGCCATGATCGATCAATTTGGATTTCGTGGCAGCGATGATGCTCGCCAAAACCTGCTCGATTCGGTTCAAAAAATGACCCGGAATCAGGACATGGACGCCCTGGAAAACTGGCGGGACAAAAATCTGATGATGATGTCGAAGAATTTGAAAATGACAGGGGATTTTTAATCAGGCTTAACAAATCTATCTGGTGCTTTAATCACCAGAAAAACTAAAACTAAATTTTCTATAAATTTTATTCAACACACCAGATTGATTTAAACTAGAGTTATTTAACCCACAGGAATTACATAATGAGTATTACCAGAAACCATACCAAAGCCCGCATGAGCCAATCCGTTGTTCACGGCGACACTGTTTATCTGGCAGGACAGGTTGCGAACGATGGTTCAGCAGACATTACTGTGCAGACCGAACAGGTGCTGGAAAAAATTGATAATCTACTTGCAGAAGTCGGCAGCGATAAAACTAAAATGCTGAGTGTGCAAATCTGGTTATCCAGCATCGCCTATTTTGGTGAAATGAATAAAGTCTGGGACGCATGGGTTCCCGAAGGTCATGCCCCGGCCCGGGCTTGCATCGAAGCGCGACTGGCAGCCCCGGGATTGCTGGTGGAGATTGGGGTTATTGCGGCGGTATAGGTAAAGAACTAGCGAAGGAAACCTCTTCACCCGTCATTGCGGAAGGCTGGAAACCAATCCGGAATCCACAGTCATCGATTGTTTTGTACCGCGATAAATTAAATAACCTCAACCCCAAACTGCTCAGCAATCTCGACCATCATTTCCCATAACGCCAAGGCAAACCCCCGGGGTAGAAACAATTCATAACCATCATCGGATCGCCAAAGGGTGATCCCGCAATGATGAAATGCGGTAGAAGCGACCGAGCCCACAGGGAAAGACTTTTCTCTTAAATCCAGAGAAACCAGACGATTCAAAAATAATGCCGCATCCTCGCCACTAACCCGGACGTGGGTGCGGGAATGGGATAAATCTAGAGTAGCCCCTTGTTCTGGGGTCAGGGTTGGTGCATCGCTGCCATAGACCCACCACTTCAGGGGTTCGATGCGCAGTAGCGCGCCTTTGCTTCCAGTGATTGCCGCACAGGGTCCCGGTACGTTTTTGGCGCCGACCATTGCCGCCGCCGCATCCCCCGCCTTTACCATGGCTTCGGGCCAGGTCGCGACCTGATGAAGAATTAATCCATGCATATCCTGCAGGATTACCCCTGGATCTTCATCGGGCATACCTTCACCAAACCGCCCAGCATTATAATGTCCGGCTAACGCCGACACCCTGGATGCTTTACCACTTTCATTCAGTGCTGAATCAACCATGCATTCTCTCTCCACTTGGGTCATACATATGCGGTGAAATTATTTCAACCTCGATATTACCTTCGCGCACTGGATCCGCGGCAATAACGGTTTTTCCTTCCCAGGCCTCGTAACCGCTGGCAATAAAACCCAATCCAATCCAGTGCCCCATAGCGGGTGAATGGGTTACTGCGGTAATCCAGCCTTCACCCAATCCGGACACTTCGTCCTGCTTACACAAAATTGCACCGGCATTAAATTTTTCGCTGGTATTCTTTGGTTTTATACCTACCAGACGCGGTCGATCTTCGCGAACCAGTTCGGGTCGGTTGCGCAATACACTGCCGATAAACGATTTATTCGGCGAGGCCATTTTGCCGAGACCAGCATCATCTATGGTGACCCGGCCATCGAGCTCGGCACCAGTAACATGACCTTTTTCAATTCGCATGGCACCCAAAGCTTCCGTTCCATATAAACAGCCACCCAGGGGTTCAGATGCAGCCCATAACATATCCATTAATGGTTCAGAATAATCTGAAGGGACATAGACCTCGAATGCCATTTCGCCGGAGAAGCTAATTCTGGCAATTCGGCAGGGAATCCCGCCACTAAGGGTGGTTTCGATAACCCCCATAAACGGAAACACCTCATCTTCCATCACCCCAGGATCTTCCACACAGGCCTTCAACACTTCGCGGGACCTGGGTCCCGCCACCGCACTGCCCGCCCATTGCTCGGAAACAGAAGTCAGGTGAACTTTTAAATCCTGCCACCGGGTTTGCAATAATTCTTCCAGCCAGACCATCACCTTGCCGGCATGGGCTGTGGTGGTAGTCATAAAATAATCGTGCTCGGAAAGTCGCCAGGTTGTGCCGTCATCCATAACGATGCCATCATCACGCAGCATGATGCCGTAGCGCGCTTTACCGATGGCCAATTTGGCAAACGGGTTAGTATAAATCCGATTGAGGAATTCTGTTGCACCCGGACCCTGCACCGCAATTTTTCCCAGAGAGGTTACATCGCATAATCCCACAGTTATTCGGGTAGTTTCGGTTTCGCGAATATAGGCCTCGGTAATCCCTTCTCCTGCCCTGGCAAAATACCACGGGCGATGCCACAGTCCTGCCATGGTCATAGTCGCACCATGGGCCAAATTCCAGTCATGCATGGGTGTGCGACGTAGTGCGCGGAAATGCTCATCGACGTTTCGACCTTTTAATGCGCCGATGGAAACCGGGGTATAAGGGGGTCGGAAAGTGGTTGTACCCACTTCGGGAATTTCTTTGCCCATGGCTTCCGCCATCAAGGCCAGACCAATTATATTTCCGACCTTACCGCCATCCGTCGCCATGCCAAGTGTGGTATAGCGCTTTAAATGTTCAACGGACACGAAGCCTTCCTGGTGTGCCAGTCGAATATCATCGGTGGTGACGTCGTGTTGAGGGTCTACAAAGCATTTGAGTTTTCTCCCCGCGACTTTGATTTCATAAACCGGTTCAATGGGCGTTTCCCATCCACCCACTTTAGGTGCGGATTTTTGCCTGCAGTCACTGCCAAGTGACTTAGCGGCAAGGGCGCCAGCAGATACCCCCGAAGTAATACAATCTTTTGTATTCCAGATTGCCGCGGCTGAACCCGCCATGGTTATAGGTTCACTGGTATCCGGGCCCACAAAACAAGCTTGCTCAGCATTCCACACCGGCTTGACCCCTCGATGTGAAATCAGATTGACTACCGGAGACCATCCGCCGGAGACCAGCACGAGATCACAGGACTCTGATCCTTGGGCAGACCAATTATTATCGTGGCAGGTTGCAATTTCCAGGCCGCTCACTCGGCCTCCGCCTGCTGCACACATGGCAGCAGAACGGGTTCGTAGATTAACTCCGCTTTGGCCAACCAACTCCATTAATGAAGTGGAAACCGTGGCCCGGGCATCAAGCAGGCTCACACTTGCACCGGCATTGGCCAGATCTGCCGCAACCTGATAGGCTGAGTCGTTATTGGTGGATACGATAATTCGCTCACCGGGTAATACACCGTAGCGGTTAAGATAAGTCCGGCCCGCAGAAGCGGTCATTATCCCTGGGCGATCATTATTACCAAATGCAATTTGACGTTCCAGAGCGCCAGTAGCCAGAATGATTTGTTTTGTACGCACGGTCCAAAATCTCTGCCGTGGAATATGCGTAGAGGGATTTGACAGATGATCGGTAACTCTTTCTAGCAGACCAACGGTTCCATAGTCATATAATCCAAAAGCGGTAGTTCGGGTCATAACCTTCACCCCGGCCTTTTCGACTTCAGCAGCGAGATTAGCGCGAATTTTCTCTGCACCCTCATCGGATTGAGACAACAGGTCACCGCCCAACTCCCAGTCTTGCTCAACCAGCATAACTTCGAGTCCATCTTTGGCAGCTGTAATCGCCGCGGACATACCCGCCGGTCCTGCACCTACAACCAGCACATCACAGAATCCGTGGCTATGATCATAATGATCCGGATCGGGTTCTCTGGAAGCAGCGCCCATGCCCGCGGCTTTACGAATAATGCTTTCACATTTCATCCATAAGCCGGTTCCGCTGCCCAGCCCAAAAGGCAGCCAATCGGCCCGGGGGCCCATAAAAGTTTTGTAATAAAACCCGGCAGAAAAGAATCGTCCAAATAATCCATTAATTGCACTGACGTCATTGCGTACATTGGGCCATGCATTTTGCCCCCTCGCCGTCAGCCCATCATACAGCTCCTGCATGGTTGCCTTGACATTGGGGTCCTGGCGATTGCCGTGGCCAATCGTGACCATTGCGCCAGATTCTTCAACCCCCGCTGAGGTAATTCCCCGGGGTCGGTGATATTTAAAACTCCTGCCCAGCACCTGCTCGCCATTAGCCAGTAAAGCGGAAGCCAGAGTATCCCCTGCATAACCTGACAGTTCTTTACCATCCCAGCTAAACTGGACATAAGATTTGCGATCGACTCGCCCACCGCTCGGTAATCGTTTCGCACTCATTTGTTATCCCTCTTGCCTGTCGTCTTTTTAGACGCAGCCTTTTTTGACGCGGTCTTTTTGGCGGTAGTCTTTTTTGAACTTGTCTTTTTTGCTGAAGACTTCACTGACGGTGACAATGATGCGGCATTGCCCTCGTGGGCAGGACGCACCGAATGGATTTCATGGGTCATGGTGTTGCGTTCGATCACCAACCACATTCTGCACCCACTGGCATGATGCCAGGTTTCCGACTGCACGCCGAGAATATTCTCGCGCATAAATACGGCATCATGCCAATCTTCAATGGAGCCATCGAGAGCTGGGTATTCAATAGAGGCATCGCCACCATAGGTAAATTCACTATGATCGCGTTCACCACAAAAAGGACAATTAATTCTAAGCATATCTATTCCTGGCTTTAACCGTGCAATTTGGGGTCTGGACCCGCGCCACGTTCATCGATAATCACACCGCGCTCAAACCGTTTGAGGTCAAAATGTTCAATGGTTGGATCTGGCCGGTCATTGGCGATCAGGTCAGCAAAATACCAACCAGAAGCCGGGCTCGCTTTGAATCCGCCGTAATTCCAGCCCGCATTCAAATATAGATTTTCCAGCGGTGTCTTGCAGATAAATGCAGAACCATCCATGGTCATATCCATTACACCAGACCAGTGGCGCAACAATCGAACCCGTCCGAGGCAGGGCAAAATTGAGGTTGCGCATTCCGCCACATCCTGGACGATGGGCAGATTTCCACGTTGGGCGTATGACTTATACCAGTCGAGATCGCCGCCAAATACCATGCCGCCCTTGTCAGACTGAGAAATGTAAAAATGTGCACCGCCCACACCGAAGACCACAACGTGATCGAGCAGCGGTTTGATTGGTTCAGATACAAATGCCTGGAGCTTATGGGTTTCGATGGGCAGATTACCCAACTCAGCCATCTGCCAGAGTCGTGATGAATGGCCGGCAACCGCAAACCCGACTTTGCCCGCGCCGATAGATCCCCGGGAGGTTTCGAGGGCGGTAATTTTCCCGTCTTTTCGGGTGACCCCGGTTACTTCACAATTTTGAATAATATCCACGCCCTGTTGATCCGCACCCCGAGCATATCCCCAGGCCACTGAATCGTGACGGGCATTACCTGCTCGAGGTTGTACTGCCGCACCAATGATCGGGAAACGCGCATTGTCATAGTTCAGGTGGGGAATTTCTTTTTTTAATTTTTCCAGGCTCCACAATTCACCGTCGGTATCGGTTAATTGCATGGTGTTATATCGGCGTGCTGCAGCATCCCGGGCAGCAGGGGTGTGGAACAAGCCAACGTGGGAGCGCTGGCTGAACATCACATTGTAGTTGAGCTCGTGACTGAGATTTTCCCACAGCTTCAATGAATGCTCATAGAATGACCGATTGCCGGGCATCATATAATTCGAGCGAACAATGGTGGTATTTCGACCGGCATTGCCGCCGCCGAGCCAGCCTTTCTCGAGCACGGCAATGTTTTTAACGCCGTGATTTTTGGCCAGGTAAAAAGCAGTTGCAAGGCCGTGCAATCCTGCGCCGACGATGACAACGTCATATTCTTTCTTGGGCTCGGGATCACGCCATTGACGTTCCCAACCCTTTTGGCCACCAAGGCCCTGTTTAAATACCGACCATGCGGAAAATCGAGTCATGTCTTGTTTCCAAAAATGTTCTATATATAGTGTGTCACCAATCCCAGATTAATGAGTATAAATCATCGGGCGCGCATATTTATCAGAATCCGGGCCGACTATCAATCACGGATTTCGATTGATTGCATAAGTCCTGCTTTATCGGCGATTTCGGTATATTTGTGGTATAGAAAGTCGCGTTTTGAAGGGGTGGATTCCGGATAGACCTGCGGTCTTCCGGAATGACGGATTAGACTATATCCGCCACTCGTCGTCATCCCGGAAAATTCTGCCGGGAGCAGAATTTCGCGTAGCCCCAACGGGGTGAGTATCAGGGATGATACGAACAAATGCGAAGTACTTAATCCAACCGTCATCCCGGAAAATTCTGCCGGGAGCAGAATTTGGCGTAGCCCCACGGGGTGAGTATCAGGGATGATACGAACAAAGTGCGTAGCACTTATCCGGGATCCATGGGTAATTACAGATATTTGTATTGTCTCACTATTGATGATAATTTCTCTTGATCGTTTTCCTGGCAACCAGATTAAATTTCACCAACTGTATCCATGTTTGAAGATCGAACCCGACAACTTCGCCAAAAGCTCGATGAAACCAACACCGATGTTGCCATCATTACCGATGACGACAGCGTCTATTATTTCACCGGGTACTACGACTATCTGCATATGGAGTTTGGTCGCCCAACCATTTTGATCATTCCCCGGGACGGCAAAAGCCTGCTGATTACCCCAACCATCGATTTAAACATGGCTCTTGAAGATGCTGTTGTGGACCGGATAGAGGCCTGGAATGACGGCATGGGCAAAGAGTGGCGTGAACACATTCCCGACATGTTGAACGGCAAATCCGCAGTGGCTATCGAGCCTCACCAGATGCCTCCGCTGGTGCGGGAGTATATTGACAGCTTGATAGACCAAGACAAAGTTAGTGATGTCACCCGTATCGTCGCAGATATGCGGATGATCAAGTCTGACCAGGAATTACAACTCGCTCGTCACGCTGGTCAGGTGGCCAATGCCATGATGTCTGCGGGGCGGGATGCCATCGCAGCTGGAGTGCAGGAGTTTGAAGTTGCCCTGGCGACCTCAGCTGCCGGTGCGCGTAAATCATCGGAACTTCTGGAGAAACACTATAGCGGCAGCAGAATGTCACCCAATACCCACTTCCTGCAGATCATGGCATCTGGGGAAGAACTGACCATGACCCATCATCGCGCCTCCACCCGAACCATGAGCCACGGTGAACCGGTGTTTTTGTGTTTCTGTGGCATGACCAATTTTCATCGCTTTAAATTGGGCTTCGACCGAACCTTCTGGATTGGGGAAGTCAAAAACAAATCCGAGGAAGCAGTTTATCAAGTGGCCGTAGACAGCCAGGCTGCTGCACTAGAAGTACTTGGGCCAGGCGTGGTTGCCGAAGATGTTCACGCCGCTTATGCGGAAGTCATTCAAAGCGCAGGCTATGATTATCCATTTCGCTGTGGTCGTGGTACGGGATTCAGCTTTGTTGAGAAACCCCAACTGGTATTTGGAGATAAAACCATATTGCAACCCAATATGGTTTTCGCGGTGGACGGTTCGGTGAGTACGGATACCTTTCGCGCCCAGGTCGGGGATAGTTTCATCCTCACTGAGGATGGTTTTGAATTCCTGACCTCCCATCCGAAACAAATCGAAGATGTGATTATTCATTAGAAAGAAAATTATTAGATTGAACAATGTTTAAACCAGGTGATCAAGTAAATTCTGTAAAGCGGAAAGTTGAATTCGATAAGGGTCGACATCATCGCGCCAAACTCGGCTTTATACTAATGTCTACTGACCTTGCAGCAGAAGCGGATTTTTTCGACATGGTGCCACGGGATGTGGCGGTGCACATCACTCGTTTGAAAACCGACGACTATACAACCAACGAAACCCTGTCCCGACATATTGAATTTATGGCCGATGCCGCCGGACGCATCCAACCCGATGTCAAACCCGATGTCATTAGTTATAGTTGCACTTCGGGTTCAATTGTTATTGGCGAGCAAAAGATTCTCGAACAAATTCGTATTGGTGCGCCTTATGCTATACCCATGACCCTGGTAACTGGGGTAGTAGATGCTCTGAATGAACTTGGCGCAAAAAAAATAGTGGTAGGCACCCCTTATCTCGACGAAATAAATACCAATGAAGCGGTTTTTCTTCATGAAAAAGGATTTGAGATTCTTGATATCCAGGGCCTGAATATCGAAACCGGAATTGAATTCGGCACGGTAACCCCCAGCTACTGGAAACAATTCGCCCAGGAAATCGATCAGCCCGAAGCCGATGCGATTTTTTTAAGTTGCGGCGGTATTCGAGCTGCTGAAGTCGCAGATGAAATTGAGCAGTTAACCGGAAAACCGGTCATCACCAGCAATCAGGCCCAGGTCTGGAGCTGCCTTCGTCGAGCGGGAATCGAGGACAAAATAGACGGCTTCGGTGAAATTTTCCGCAGGCCGGGAGACAATCTGAGCCCTACTTGACTTGACTTGATTTAACCTTGGAGTGGATTCCGGATAGACCTTCGGTCTTCCGGAATGACGGGCTGAAGAACTTGGTAGCCTCGAGGTCTTAAAACCTAATTCGATTTTCGTAGAGCGCCTGGTAATGGGGTAAAGAAGACTTATACAATCGCATCATATCCTCGCTGGATTCTAACGGCGGATAATCGCGTTTCTGTTTGGCAAGCCCCGTACTCGACTTGAGACTATCGTGAAACCCATGTTCGTCAGTATTCCAGGTTGGATTTAAATCCTGGTTTTTTTCTTTTTTGTCTTCCCAACTGATTGACTCGGCAATATAAGGAATGCCCACTGCATCACAATAGGCTTTCATTCCGGCTTCGGGCCTTTCCAATAAATCATCGGAATCCAAAAGAGGTGGCGCCTTACCCGTGTTATCGGCAATACGATCAAACAAGGTATGTAAATCTTCGAATCCGATTTCGCCCAAAGCCAGATCATTCCATCGGGAATACATGGATGTGATCACTTTATCCGGGTCGCGGATCAGGAAAGTATGAGTGAATGCATCGAGAAATTGTTTATCAGCCAGATGAAGAATTGAATAGGCAAAATCTTTGACAAACACCTGGCCGGTTTGTGACAGTTTTAATAAATTATCATGCACCGACCCTATGGTCAGTCCAGATTTGGGTTTCAGCTCGGGGTCGATAATAAAATAGCGATCGATACGCCGATCTTCGCCGTAATAAAATGCTTCATTATAGGGTTCATGAAAACATGCCATATCCCCACGGTTTTTCATTACCCATTCAAATGCGGTGGACGTGGATCTCGGCGTAGCCCAAAGGCCCAGGATTTTATTCATCGGTTTAGCTCAACTTTTATGTATTTGTTTCGGTAACACAAATGATATCTTTAAACCGGCGTAGCTTTACAATTTCGAGCACGAAAATCAACAATAATTCCGATTGTGATACCAGTCAATGAATATGGTCGCTGTCTATTGTTTTAGAATCCTTACGCTCTACCACCAACATTGCCTCCCATTGTCATCTCTTGTCATCCCTTGTCATATATGGGCAGTTGGTTTATTCTGCTGTTCCCATCTTTAATTACACGCTACCCGCGATGCCGCTCACCGACGAAATATTTGTATTTGACGATGCCGTCTCAAAAAACTTTCAGGACGCCATCGAGACAAAAATTATGGATACCAGTTTCCCATGGTACTACGTTCCTAATGTTTCTAGGATGACCACAGGGGAAAATCGGCTTGCATCAGATACCGTCGGCCTGACCCATAACTTTATTGATATGGAAAAAGGCCCAATGAGTTTTATGACTGAATCATTGCTGCCGTTGTTGTATGAGTGCTGCGCAAAAATTAATGCAACGCCAAAGCAAATTTACATGGGTCGGATTTTTATGACCATCGCCACGGGCAATACTAATCATAATTTATTTCATACCGACCTGAATCTCCCTCATCTGGTTTGCCTGTACTACGTCAATGACGCAAGCGGGCCCACGGTGATTTTGAACAAAACCCACGATGACACCGACCGCGATGTGGTTAATGCCAATGACCAGTCAAAAAATATTCAACAGGAAGTTCAGCCGAAAAAAGGTCGGGTGGTACTGTTTAACGGCAAATTTTTTCATGCCAGCACCAATCCTGAAAAAGGCAGACGATGTATCATTAATCTTGATGTTGGTGTTTGAGACCAATTTGATGCTATGCAGTTTATCGAACAACCTGGTGCAGAAATTCAACTCGGTTATTGGGCGATTAGAGGGCTTGCGCAACCCATTCGATTTCTACTGGCCATGGCCGAAGTGCCCTACTCCGAAGTTCGCCTTGGGGTAACCCAAGATGGTGCCATCATAGAAGAGGAATCTGCTGACTGGGCAGCGCACAAAGCCACCCTGGATTTAGCGTTTCCCAATCTGCCTTACCTTATCGACACCAGCGGGTCTGAGCCTGTTCAGCTGACCCAAAGCAATGCCGTAATTAGGTACCTCGCCCGCCAGTTTGGTTTCTATGGCGATTGTGAGTCAGACCGAATTGCCATTGATGTACTGCAAGAAGAGGCTTATGATTTTCGCAACAAGATTGTAAGTACCGCCTACACCCTGGGGGAGGATTACCCCGCCGCCTATGCAGAGTTTGTTGAAACTGCGGCCCCTCGCCACCTGGATGGATTTGAAAAATACTTATCGAACCAAAAAAGTAATACACATTTTGTCGGCAACGGACTATCCCTGGTTGATTTCGTGCTCTATGAATTGATCTGGCAAACCAGTCTCATGGTTCCGGATTCCGTTACCGAAAACAATCGCCCCAATCTTTATCAATTTATAAAAATCTATGAAGCTCAACCACAGATCGTCGCTTATATGAAAGACAGCCATTATATTGAACGGCCTATTAACAGCCCATGGGCGTCCTTTGCGTGAAAGTTTGAGCGGGACCGTTACTGCTTGATATTGTTTTACAAATACAAGTAAAGCGGACGTTCAGAAACACTATCTGAAGGTCGGCTTATTGCTGCGATTTCAACTGATCGACGCAACACATGCGTTAAAGCGTTCTGCTGGTGATTCGAATTGTAACGTCTTTCTGGGTCGTTCGTTGAGTCGTTTTGCGATGGCATTTAGTTTGTTCTGGGAGACGTTAGTGAGATCCATTCCCTTGGGAAAGTATTGTCTCAACAGCCCGTTCGTATTCTCGTTCGAACCTCGCTGCCAAGGGTTGTGGGGATCACAGAAATATACCTTGATGTCCGTAGCCAGAGAGAAACGTTTGTGATCGGCCATCTCTTTACCGCGATCCCAGGTGAGTGATTTGTATAGTTCGCGTGGTAGTTTGTGTGCCTGCTTGATCAATGCATTGATGACCGTTTCGGTGTCTTTAGCGTTGACCTTGGCCAGCATCACATAGCGTGTATGTCGCTCTACAAGCGTCGCGATCTGAGAGTTGCGGCTACCGCACAGCAGGTCGCCCTCCCAGTGACCCGGTACGGCTCGATCTTTAACTGAGGCCGGTCGCTCACGGATCGATACCGTGTCAGTGATCCTGCCGTGATCGGCTGTTTTCTGTGTGTGGTGGCGGGAACGACGCATCACGCGGGTTCGTCTTAGGTGTTGTAATAACTCTTTCTTCAAGGCCCCTCGGGCCTGTATGAAGAGGCTGCGGTAGATGGTTTCATGTGACACCTGATATGTTTCGTCGTGTGGATAAGTATGCTTGAGCCAACCGGCTATCTGTTCTGGTGACCATTGTAGCTGGAGCTGCCTGGCTACGATACGCGCCAGCGCCCGATTCATCACCAGTTTACCCATTTTGGGGCGACATGCCCGATCCCATGCCGCTTGATCCGCTGTGTTTGCACGATAGCATCTCAAACCACCATTACGTCTTATCTCGCGGCTGATGGTAGAGGGCGAACGCTCCAGTGACGTTGCGATTGAACGCAGTGAACACCCAGCAACCACACCGCGAGATATTTCTTCTCGCTCCTTCAATGTGAGTGAACGACTGGATCGTGTCCGTTGCGGTGGTCGTATCCCACCTGTCTGGGCAAGAATCCTTTGAATCGAAGAATGCCCTCGATCAAACAGTCGCGCAATCGAATGAAGAGATTCACCTCTTTGCCAGCGATCCCACATCAATGCTTTTTGCCCTTCGGTATAACAAATCCTTGGTCTGTAATTCATAGTCAACATCCTACTCTTTAAGATTAGAGTTTAGATGTTGCATCCACCGATTGAAATCGCAGCCCTAACCAGCCATTACAGTGTATTCATGAAGCCCGCACAAGCCAGGCCAAACGAAGATCCCCTCAGTCCCTGTGCCAGAATTTCAGCTATAATTAGTGATTCCTACAAGCTCAGAACCAGTTTCTCACCATGCCGCAGAGCGGATATTCTTCCTATACACGTAAACGGCAAAGCAGTGGTTGTTGGCTCCGATCGATAAGCCTGGTATGAGACCCGCGCCGGTAACGACCACCAAATGGAAAAGTGCCTTACCCTGGCTTATCGTGCTGGTCATTTGGTGGATATGGACCCTGACACCATTTTACGGCGTCAACATCACCACGAACGACCAGGTCAAATGGGCAATGCAGGCGAACACAAGTGGGTACGCTGCGGCCGTCGGCGGCGCGAAAGCCCAGGGTCGTATTTACCAGCTCGCAACGAAAGCGGGCCTGCTATTGGGATCACTCGCCCCCGACAGACCGGTTTCGAAGTGGTTGGCATTGATTGCTTTCGCCGTCACCCCATTGTGTTTTGCTTACCTTATGTATCCTACCCACGGCCCACGGCTGCTTTTCGTCTGGGTGTATGCGGGATTAGTGTGGGCGGGATGGAACCATCTCCCCCCTGCGGCGTGGGCGTTGCTGGCGTACTTGCCGTTTCTGTTCTGGGCCGCCGCCGCCTGGATCGTCCGGACCCAAATCAAACCGGGCGGTAACGAATCCGTGGCCTTGCTCTTCTTCGCGCTGGCTGTGTTTTGCGCTTACTTCCAGTACGAGTCCATCACCGCCCTTTCCATGGTGGGGTTTGTCTGGTTATTGCTCTCTACCCCCTTACCGGAAACAACCAGGAGGAAGTTCTGGTGGACACTCGCTGGAACAACACTGTTCTACCTGGCCAGTTACGTGAGCTGGCGTGCCTACTATGGCGGCGGACATTCGGTAGCCTCTTTCTCCCTTTTCGAGACCGGGCGCGTGACCATCGCCTACACAATAGGAGGGCTACCGTTCAGCGAACACTTTTTCGCCAGCACAAACGAGTGGGATGCTAGGGGAGGTTTTTCTCAGTCCGCACGCAACATCATCGAAGCGATGTTCCGGACCGGTGCGTTTTCCATCGTACTCTACATCGCCGCCGCCGTCGCGGTGTGCGCGTTGTACTCCCTGACTGAAGACGATCGGGGCAGCGGCTCGGTTAATCGCCGCGGAACACGGGTTGCGTACCACCAATCCGACTGGTTCTGGTGGGCCATGATCCTTGCCATGTTGCTGGCCATCAATGGACCGTTGGGTTTGACCGGCAAGTATCGAGAATGGGCTCCCGACTGGGACCATACCTATTTCACCAGCGGCATCGCATTACTACCCATATGCCTCGGTGTCGTCTGGTTGCTCGAGCGGTGTTACCGTGGCGTTCTTTTCGAACGCGTCCGACCCATGTTCTTGCTGTTAGTCGCGCTGATCGCGATCGGAGGGACTGTCGTTCGCGCCCACAACGAGCAAGTCACTTCCCGTCAGCATTGGAGTGTGTCCCGCTGGGAGGCGCTCAGGGTAATCAGCTTCGGCAACCAGATATGGGGCCCCGGCCCCTTTGTCTCCCCGGAATTCTTTTATACCAAATTTGCCGCTAACTCGAAAACAGACTGGAGTTCATACTGGGCACGCTACTCCAAAGCCAGGTTTGGTGTCCAGATCCAGTTCCTGGACGACTTTCCGCCGGTCGCAGAGAGGCGACCCGGGCGCGTCGAACTCCATCATCTAGACAACGGCCGCCTCCGCGCCTTGACTGTCCAAACCGGCCGTAGGCTGTTCGTGATCGCCAAACCACAGCACCGACCGCGCCGCCTGTTGAGCGAAAACAGAAGTAAAAAGCTGCGCTGGGGTCATGCCCAAAAGATTCCCGGTACGGACTACCAGTATCTCGAGTTCGATGAACCCGACAAAGTGACAAATCCGTTCAAATGGGTCGACCTGGCGTGGTTCCAGATGGACGGGAAATATGTGCGCCCGAAAAATTAGCCATATGTTTACGGCATTCCGTGATGTTGCGGACCGCTCCCGACAACTACTCCACTGACGCATGAAAACTATCCCAACTGCATATAAAAATGTTCTAACAAGTGCGCGATTTTCCCAATAGACTGGATACCGACTCCCCTCCTCTTTGCGTAGATCTGGACGGCACCCTGACCACCAGCGATACACTGATTGAATCGGTATTTATATTGATCAAGCAAAGTCCGCTCTCAATTATTAATCTGCTTATCTGGCTTTTCCGGGGAAAAGCCTATCTCAAACGTCAAGTGGCCCTTCGTACCGACATCGATTACGAATTAGTGCCATGGTCCGATGATTTTGTAGAGTTTCTCGGAGAACAACACCGGGATGGAAGAAAACTCGCACTCGTAACCGCATCCGATCAGAAGGTTGCTGATGCTGTAGCGGCCCACCTCGGCATTTTCGAAGAAGCAGTGGGTAGCGATGGAAGTTCCAATCTAAACGGCAAGCAAAAACTTGAGAAATTGAGGGTATTGCATCCCGAAGGTAAGTTTGACTATGCAGGCAATTCGGGCGCTGACCTGAAAATCTTCCCCTATGCAGTCAATGCGTACCTTGTGAATACCTATTCCTGGATAGCCAAGAAGGCGCGGAAGAATTCGAAAATCGAGAGGGAATTCAGCCCTGGAGTCAGATCAATCTGCGCAATACGAAAAAGCTTTCGTGTTTACCAGTGGCCCAAGAATCTACTTCTGTTTCTGCCTCTGTTATTTGCGCACCGTATTAACGAGTTGCCCTTGTTATTTCAGGCTGCAATTGCCTTTCTTTCATTTAGTTTGTGTGCATCCGCAGTTTACCTGTTAAACGATTGCTTCGACCTGGAGAATGACCGAAAGCATCCGATAAAGAGAAATCGCCCCTTTGCGTCGGGTATTTTGCGGCTCGATCTTGTGGTTTTGCTGGTTCCAATCCTCCTCCTAATTTCTATAGCATTGGCGCTAACCTTGCCGAGCGAATTTCTCGTCATCTTGTGTATCTATTTTTCGATTTGCTTTGCTTACTCGGCGTGGATAAAGCATGGTCTGATTGTCGATGTGCTCGTTCTGTCAAGTTGTTATGTGATTCGGCTGCTCGCGGGAGGTGCTGCTACTGGTATTGTCGTTTCCGACTGGTTACTGGGCTTTTCTGTGTTCTTTTTTCTGAGTCTTGGGCTACTGAAACGATATCTGGACCTGCGAAATGCCCGTGAAGTCGCGCATTCAAATTTCTCTTCCCAATATAGTTCAGTGGATTATCGCCTGATTCACCGATTCGGCGTAGCAATCGGTTTATTTTCAGTCGTCGTGCTGGCGTTCTACATTTATAACGACCAGGCAATGATGCAATATGGTGCCCCGCATCTGCTCTGGTTGCTTTGCCCTATTCTGCTCTTCTGGATATTCAGAATGTGGACCTTCGCCCAACAGAATCGTATAGGGGCGGACCTGATAATTTTCGTTTTCAGAGATCCGCTTACTTACCTGCTATCCGTGGCTTCGTTGATTGTGCTTTGGGCTGCCGCTTGACACAGACACATATCGCAATTCAAATCACGTGTGCATCTGGATATTGCCATTTATGTGCACTTGCATTTTCCCGATTCGCTGGAAAACTTGTCTCGAAAAAATTGATCTCTCCGTCCGCTTCGAGTGGTGAGTTCAATCGGTCAACGCAACACTTTATCCTTAAGAAAAGAGATGGAGTGTAAAAATGAAACAACGAACGAGAATTTATTATACAGCTAAACAGAAGGCTGTCATGTGGGATCGGTGGAAGAAAGGCGATTCTCTACACGATATAGCCAGAGTGTTTGATCGAGGCCATTCAGCTATTCAAAGAATCCTCCGTGAGACCGGGGGTATTCGTCCCAGAGAACGGAAGCGTTCCCGTTTGTCTCTAACGCTATCAGAGAGAGAAGTCATCTCCAGAGGGTTGGCAATGCAATTGTCATTAAGAACAATCGCGTCCCAAATGTGTCGATCTCCTTCAACGATCAGTCGGGAAATCAAGCGTAATGACGGTTATGATTGTTACCGAGCCAGCACGGCTGAGGAAGCGGCGTGGCAACGGGCTTTACGTCCCAAGAAATGTAAGCTGGTGGGCCGAGCAGACCTGGTGCGGAAAATAGCCCGTAAGCTACAACGTCAATGGTCTCCTGAGCAAATAGCCGGGTGGCTGAAACGACAACACCCGAACGATGAGAGCGACTACGTGTCACACGAAACGATTTACAAGAGTTTGTTCATACAGGCTAGAGGGGTACTGAAGAAAGAGCTGCTGGCGTGTCTGAGAAGTCAGCGCGTCATGCGTCGTTCCCGCCATGCGAGTCTGAAAAGAAAAGGGTTGGGTACCATTGTTGATGCCGTATCGATCCGGGAGCGTCCTGCATCCGTTGAAGATCGAGCGGTTCCGGGCCATTGGGAAGGCGATCTGATTGCGGGTTCGAATAACACCCACATCGCAACGCTAGTCGAACGACATTCTCGTTATGTGATGCTGGCTAAAATCAAGAACCGGTGTACCGACACGGTGATCCAGGCGTTAATCAAACAGTCACGAAAGCTCCCTAGCGAACTGTATAAATCATTGACCTGGGATCGGGGCTCGGAACTAGCCGACCATAAAAGTTTTACGTTAGCGACCGATATACAAGTTTACTTCTGCGATCCACACAGCCCCTGGCAACGCGGTTCTAATGAAAATACCAATCGACTATTGAGACAGTACTTTCCAAAGGGAACGGACTTGTCTACTCACTCACAAGCGCAACTAAATAAAGTTGCAAGACGACTCAACGAGAGACCGAGAAAAACGTTAGAATACGAATCACCCGCTGAGCGGTTTAACGCATGTGTTGCGTCGATCGGTTGAATTCGCAGTATATAGGAGCCTCTTAAAAAATCACAGTGAGTGACCGCTTCGGAGGAAGCTGACGCTCAAAGCGGACCCTGGCGTATAAGGTTGCTGATCCCTTTTTACACAATCATACGTCGAATATAGTTAACTACTACTATTTCTATCCAACAGGTACTGCAAGGCACGGGCTCGAGCCACATTTTGTGTGGGTCCCGGGTGGAAATCGTACCCGAAGAAGGCAATGTCGCTAGCATATCGATCAGCAACCTTTGTTTCCAGTTTTGGATACTTTTTATATATTTCGATATAACTATTAGTGGCGCCTGTATTGTTGTGGTGGGGCAACACCGGTAGTCCAAACTTATGTCTAAGATCCTCCCAGTCAGCTATCAAAGATTCAAACCTCAGCACTTGGTCAATCAATAATATCTTTCTTCGAGATTTTCTTCTGTGAGATATAAAACTAAATTGAGATCGGTAGTGACGGTTTGCCCGATAATCTGGCACGGAGAAAGCAGCATTTACGAAATCATCAAATTTCATATCGAGTTTGAACAATCCGTGATGTCTTCTATTGAATATGAAGCTGTGACTTCCTTTTTTTTGTTGCCAGCAGGATACCAGTCGCTCCCATGGGTTCCTGCATACGCAAAAACGCAAATAGCCCTGTTTTCGCAAATCTCGAATCTTTGAATTTTCTCCGGCGCTGGGCCAATTCATTCTGTGAATATCTTTTACTTCATCGTGCTCATTAATGAACCCCTGCGCAACACCAAATGCTGTTCGAATTGATGTACCCGCATTTTTCGGTATAGCAACAAATGCCAACTTTTTATCCGGAATGATGGGGCAACGCAGAAAACTCATTACAATAGTTTCTCATCCATTTTGTATGAACCCAGCCGAAGACATTCTCTCGTATTATTCAAATGGTTGTTATGAGTATATTTGCGATTTCTTATCATTTCTACCCAATGACGGCTTCACGCCCTGAGGCGCTCGGTCAAGGGTTTATTGTATCAGGATAATGCACGAGCAAAGGAGATCCTCTTTTTTTTAATGCATTAAGATAAGTGGATTCATTATACGGTGTGTGGTTTTGCCAACATCGATACAGGATACGAATCCACTTAAACGCTAATGCCCGAACAGCCGCCTGGTAAGTCGCCCCTTTACCACGCTGTTGACGATAGTAAGCCCCAGCCCAGTATGATTTGTTAATGGTCTGCGCAGCCCATTCGACAAAGGTCTGTCGCAGGAAGGACGAACATTGCCAGCGCCAGTGTACCCAGTGTTTTTTGCCACTGCGCTCTGTAACCGGAGCAATGCCGGCATATCGCTGCAACTCACTCGCGCTGTTAAATCGATCCCGCTGCTCGCCAAAGGCCACAAGCAGTCTCGGGGCCAATGAAGGCCCGGCACCCGGGAGCGCATCGAATAAAGCATAGTCAGGATGCTGGGGAGCCAGTTCGGCAATGGCTTTGTCATACTGCTTAATCGCATTCAATGTAACACGCAGCATCTCCACCCATACGATGGCCTGTAGTCGATGCGGGCCGATGATACCCTCATCCAGGGTCAAGGGTGTTGCCGTCTTAATCGCTTCGACTCTATTGTCAAGGAGTTGACTGAATCGCATACTGTGTTGGTGGAAGAAAGTTGTCAGTGTTGTTCGACGGGCCCGTTTGACCTTAAGCAGGGTCGGCCAACGGGTAATGAAGTCACAAAAAAGCACCGTATCTATACGATCAAACCATTCAAGGGGTTGGGGATAGTATTGTTTGAGTGTATTACGCAACCGATTGGTGGTCCGGACCCGATCATTGACCAGGCGTCGGCGTTGTTCAACTAAAGACGCCAGGGCACGCATCTGCGCACTTTGTGGGTTGAGCGGTTTAAAACGTTCTGGGTGTTTGATGATCAGATCAAGGGCGAGTTCGGCGTCAGTGGGATCGTCCTTGGCACGACTGGGTGTAAATGCTTCTCGGTACCTGGCCAGGGTTGACGGATTAACCGGGAAGATCACAAAGCAATCGTGTTTCTGTAGGGCAGAGATGATCGGCCCCTTCGACAGTTCCACAGCAACCGCCATCGGCGCACCAAAACGTCTCATCAATGACTGGGCCCATTGATCAAGTTCATCGGGTTGATGGGGTATCTGATCGAACTCCCTGATTCCAGTCTTGCTGGACTGTATACACATATCGTGCTTCCTGTCTGCCCAATCGATACCGATGTAGGCAGTAAAATATTTTTGATCTCCGCTATTCATGAAATTCCTCCGCAGTGTTACATTATCAACAGGGATATGCGTGCTTGCGTTCTGCGAAAGCAATATAGATGAGCCGACACCGCGGCAGACCCTGAGTATTCGTTGACGAATGCAAGCGCACCTGCGGGCTCGAAACTAAAGCCGCAAACATCTTATGTTTGAGTATAGATATTCGTAGCCTGCAGGCGCATGTCCCGCTCTCTCTGACAGATACCTGTCAGATGTATGAAGTATTACAGAGAGGGGGACGGAAGGACTATATCGAGTATATAACAGCCCCCTAGATTTGCACAACGAGTGACCGCTACGGAGAAAGCTGACGCTCAAAAGTCGTTTGTGAGGGTCGGCTTATTGCCTATTCTGTTGAAAAACTCGAAAAATTAATCAAGTAAATTTTCGGAAAAAATACAAGAGAGTTTCAAATCCTTTGGTTTGTGTGCCTCTGAGTTCACCAGTTGCGTTTTTAGAGGATTACGTGAAAAACATGTCTCCCTCCGTAGAAAAGTTATCAAAAATTGCTTAATCGCACAAGGTTTTTTGAAACGTGCCAGAAAAGGAGTTTTTCAACACTATATGCTGCGATTTCAACTGATCGACGCAACACATGCGTTAAAGCGTTCTGCTGGTGATTCGAATTGTAACGTCTTTCTGGGTCGTTCGTTGAGTCGTTTTGCGATGGCATTTAGTTTGTTCTGGGAGACGTTAGTGAGATCCATTCCCTTGGGAAAGTATTGTCTCAACAGCCCGTTCGTATTCTCGTTCGAACCTCGCTGCCAAGGGTTGTGGGGATCACAGAAATATACCTTGATGTCCGTAGCCAGAGAGAAACGTTTGTGATCGGCCATCTCTTTACCGCGATCCCAGGTGAGTGATTTGTATAGTTCGCGTGGTAGTTTGTGTGCCTGCTTGATCAATGCATTGATGACCGTTTCGGTGTCTTTAGCGTTGACCTTGGCCAGCATCACATAGCGTGTATGTCGCTCTACAAGCGTCGCGATCTGAGAGTTGCGGCTACCGCACAGCAGGTCGCCCTCCCAGTGACCCGGTACGGCTCGATCTTTAACTGAGGCCGGTCGCTCACGGATCGATACCGTGTCAGTGATCCTGCCGTGATCGGCTGTTTTCTGTGTGTGGTGGCGGGAACGACGCATCACGCGGGTTCGTCTTAGGTGTTGTAATAACTCTTTCTTCAAGGCCCCTCGGGCCTGTATGAAGAGGCTGCGGTAGATGGTTTCATGTGACACCTGATATGTTTCGTCGTGTGGATAAGTATGCTTGAGCCAACCGGCTATCTGTTCTGGTGACCATTGTAGCTGGAGCTGCCTGGCTACGATACGCGCCAGCGCCCGATTCATCACCAGTTTACCCATTTTGGGGCGACATGCCCGATCCCATGCCGCTTGATCCGCTGTGTTTGCACGATAGCATCTCAAACCACCATTGCGTCTTATCTCGCGGCTGATGGTAGAGGGCGAACGCTCCAGTGACGTTGCGATTGAACGCAGTGAACACCCAGCAACCACACCGCGAGATATTTCTTCTCGCTCCTTCAATGTGAGTGAACGACTGGATCGTGTCCGTTGCGGTGGTCGTATCCCACCTGTCTGGGCAAGAATCCTTTGAATCGAAGAATGCCCTCGATCAAACAGTCGCGCAATCGAATGAAGAGATTCACCTCTTTGCCAACGATCCCACATCAATGCTTTTTGCCCTTCGGTATAACAAATCCTTGGTCTGTAATTCATAGTCAACATCCTACTCTTTAAGATTAGAGTTTAGATGTTGCATCCACCGATTGAAATCGCAGCCCAAAGCGGACAATTGATAAATCTGCCAAACCACCGGAAATCCTGTCAAACGCTCCTATTCACCTCCCCGTCGTTCGGGGGGAGCCCAGGTTCTAGGAGCTGCTGGGCGCTAGCCGAACGTAGCCTGGTCAGCTCACACGCTGGCGTTCGGTGCCAACACCACCTCCTGCAAGCGTCGCCCTAAGGCCTTCGGTGACAGAAACGCATCGAACATCTCCCGACAGCACCACTGTGCGGCCTCCAGGTCCGGCGTGCGCCGCTTGAACGTACTGAGCGCCGCCGGAATTTCCTCCGGATTCGTGGCCAGCACACACACGTCCAGCCACGGGCACCCTTCCTCTTGAAAGGACAGTATCATGTCTTGCACGGACAGGACCGGAATACGGCCCATTGCCAGCGCCTGGTAGAGACGCATACTGAAGTTCCCCGTGCCCCGACTGCACACCACGAAGTGGCTGTTCCGCATGTTCTCATTGAACTCGCGAATCGCTCGCGGATCGTGCGATTTCCCGCCCCAGAAGGACTTCCGAATGACGAAAGACGTACGGCATGACCATTTCGTAGGCACGTTGTGTGGCCTTCGAGACACTCGTGCGAAAGACCAGGACTTTCTCGGCGTAGTCATCCAGCGCGTGGTAGGGACCCTCGGCGTCGTTGAGCACGATCACGACCAGCTTTCGGCCGGTGACTCGTGCCGCCTCGACGTCATCCCGGAGGACCTGACGAATCTTGTCCTGGGAAGGGTTCCGCAGAAGCACGGAGTGGAGGAGAAAGTCAGAGTCTTCGGGTTCGTCAGTACGGTCGCAGGCGAGATTCTTGACGACGACACGAAGAGCTCCGTCGGTGATGGGCTGACGGGACCAGTATTTCACCAATATCCCCCAAGAAACCAAGCCATGGGTCCGGCATGACCCTGCCCCCTATACCGATCGCCAACCCCGTCGGAACATTGTCCATAACCACCATAGCGGTTATCTTTCCTATTCATCTCATACAAGAACAGCATAAATTTTGTCGGTTTGTAAGGGCTATGAATAAAACCCGTATCAGTAAACTGAATCATTCCAGTGTCGGCACTAGCCTGGATGCGTACATCGAGGAATCCTCGAACCCAGATAGCGATGCAACCGACCTGGTCGAGCGACTCGCCCCGCTGGATAGCGAGCGCATCGAAGTAATGAAAGCCATCATTGATGCTCGGCGTCGCTTGGTCGAAATTCTCGATAACGTCTGCTGTGAGTATAACTCGGCCCTTTGAAAAACTAAAATGAATGGCCGCTAATAAAAATTTAGGCGGTTTGTAAACCCGTAGCCAGAAGAGACATCAGGGAACCTTTTTGCCTGATCGAACATCAAAGTATTTTTCGCTGTGTTTGTAAAAAACAATTAACCGAGGCAAGATTTTGATATTGCACTACTTTCAACCAAACATTGGGATTAGAATACCCGCCTAATTACACAATGGAAATTTTCATGTCACGCGCTTTTGCCTTTTTGTTTCTCGTGTCAGCGGCCTTACCATCGATGAGCCAAGCTGCACTGCCGTTATTTGTAAATGATGACGAACTCCCCAGCCTGGCGCCAATGTTGGTAGACGTCCAGCCTGCTATTGTCAATATTTCGACAACCACCAAGATTCGGGCCCAGGAAAACCCGCTGCTTCAGGATCCATTTTTTCGGCGGTTTTATAATCTGCCCGAGCAGCGACAACGGCCTTCTAGCAGCCTGGGCTCGGGTGTTATCGTTAACGCCAAAGCGGGCTATGTGATTACCAATCATCACGTTATCGACAAAGCTGACGAAATTACCGTGACTACAAAAGACGGCCGGGAACTCCAGGCGGAGTTGGTCGGTTCGGATGCGGCCAGCGATGTTGCGGTTATTAAAGTCAAGGGCAAGGATTTAACTCAAATAAATTTTGGGGTTTCAGATGATTTGCGCGTGGGCGATTTTGTGGTTGCCATAGGCAGTCCGTTTGGACTTAGCCAGACGGTCACTTCGGGAATTGTCAGCGCTCTGGGTCGCAGTGGCTTAGGGATCGAGGGCTATGAAGATTTTATTCAGACCGATGCGTCCATTAACCCCGGCAATTCCGGTGGTGCTCTGGTCAATTTACGCGGTGAATTGGTAGGCATTAATACCGCTATCTTGTCCCGCGGCGGCGGCAGTGTAGGAATCGGACTTTCCATCCCCATCGATATGGTTAAAAGCCTGATGGAACAATTGCTCGAACACGGCGAAATCAAACGTGGTTTGCTCGGTGTGCGCATGCAGGATTTGACCCCTTCTTTGGCGGATGCCTTTGGCATAAGCGGAGAGAAAGGCGCGGTGGTTTCTGAAGTCATTCCTGGATCTGCAGCAGAAGACAACGGTATTCTCGAAGGCGATGTCATCGTAAAATTTGATTCAACCCATGTCGAAAGCAGCTCTGATCTTCGAAACGCGGTAGGACTACTACGCCCGGGCACTTCGGCTACGGTTGAGTTCTATCGCGAAGGAAAACTAAAAAGCGTAAAAGTAAAAATTAAGGAATTTGATACGGTGGCATCGGTTGATTATGGTGCAGTTAAACGCCTTGATGGCGCACAATTTAAAACCCTCAGCCCCGGTGGAGAAATTGAAAGCGGCGTCCAGGTCGTCGAGATTGATCCAGATAGTGCTGCGGCATCTTCGGGCCTCGAAGTGAATGACGTTATTGTCAGCATAAACCGACAAGCCGTTGGCTCTCTGGAACAAATGAAACAAGTGATTAAACAATCCAGTGACGTCCTTCTGATTAAACTGGTACGAAACAAACGTGCACTGTTTCTGGTGATTCAGTAACATTTATAATATATCAGCAATACTTATGGAAGCCTATTTATGACCGATTTCGTAATTGCGCCCTCAATCCTGTCTGCGGATTTTGCCTGTCTCGGTGATGAGGTTAATGACGTGCTGGCATCTGGTGCTGACATGGTTCATTTTGATGTCATGGATAACCATTATGTCCCAAACTTGACTATCGGCCCCCTGGTATGTTCCGCATTGCGCAACCATGGTGTCACTGCACCTATTGATGTTCACCTCATGATCAAACCGGTAGATCGGATCATTCCCGATTTTGCTGAATCTGGCGCAACCTATATTACTTTTCACCCAGAAGGCTCGGAGCATGTTGATCGCAGTCTGCAGCTTATCCGTGAATGTGGTTGCAAATCTGGCCTGGTGTTTAACCCGTCCACGCCTCTGGATGCTCTGAAATACGTTATGGATAAAATCGATATGATTTTACTGATGTCGGTGAATCCCGGGTTTGGTGGTCAGAGTTTCATCCCGTCCACCCTGGATAAACTGAAACAGGCCCGACAACTGATCGTGGAAAGTGGCCGGAATATTCGTCTGGAAGTGGACGGTGGCGTAAAAACTGACAATATCTCGGAAATAGCAAAAGCCGGCGCCGATACTTTCGTTGCCGGCAGCGCAATATTTGGTGCTGGGTCGGGTGATGATAAAAACAAATACAATAGCGTGATAGGACAAATGCGGGCTGAACTGGCAGTAACTTAGCTGTTTTTGAATTTCATCCTGTATCCCTGAGCGGCAAACACGAAAATCTACAGGAATTAGCGCTGTACTTTGCTTTTTATATGCGTAAAATCATGCCTCTGGTTTTGTAGCCTTGATTTATTACAAAACCGAAAAACCTCTATAATTTTATTTATTGGGTAGGCGATGCAAACCATCACCACTAAAAATCTGAAAACACCTACTGCGCTTGAACAGCGTTGGCAAAACTGGCGAATCTAGAATCGACTCTTTTTTCGAGTCCTGGTTTTATCCGCAGTTTTTGGTTTTCATTTTTTATTTAGTGATATCGTTATGCTCAACAAACAACAGTTTAATCAATACACCGAAGCCGGTTATAGCCGGATTCCCCTGGTACGCGAAGTACTGGCTGATCTCGAAACCCCTTTAAGCACCTATCTAAAGCTCGCCCAGCAACCCTACAGCTACTTGCTGGAGTCGGTTCAGGGTGGAGAAAAATGGGGGCGGTATTCCATAATCGGCCTGCCCTGCCGACAACGACTCGAAGTACGAGGTAAGTCCTTATTTCTTTATGATAACGACGCTCTGGTAGAACAGCGTAACTGTGATGATCCACTGGATGAAGTGAGACAATTTCGGCAGCGCTATTCGGTGCCAATCATCCCCGAACTACCCCGTTTTAACGGCGGCCTGGTCGGTTATTTTGGCTACGATACCGTCGGTTATATTGAACCCCATCTGGGTGCCAACCCGGTGAAAGATCCCGTGGATGCACCGGATATTCTGTTAATGGTTTCTGAAGAACTGGTGGTATTTGATAATCTTGCTGGCCGGTTGTTTATTATTGTTCATGTCGATCCCGAGCCCGAAGGTGCTTTCGAAAATGGCCTGGCCCGAATGCAGTCGGTAATAGATCAACTTAACGGCCCGGCGGTACAGTATGTCGATCCGGAATTTAATCCTGAGAACACCGAGGCATTGGCAGATGTGTTAACCGATGAATCGGGATTCCATTCGTCTTTTCCCCAGCAACAATATCAGGCTGCGGTGGAAAAATGTCGACAATATATTTATGACGGCGATGCGTTTCAGATTGTGATTTCCCAGCGGCTGTCTTTGCCTTATGCCGGGCGACCGCTGGATTTGTATCGCGCTTTACGGACTCTGAATCCATCACCCTACATGTATTACCTGAATTTAGGTGAATTTCATATTGCTGGCTCGTCACCAGAAATTCTGGTTCGGGTGGAAGATGGCGAAATCACCCTACGCCCCATTGCTGGCACCCGGCGCCGGGGAGAAACCGAAGAACAGGATCAGGCCCTGGCGGAAGAGCTTTTAGCCGATCCTAAGGAACTGGCCGAGCATTTGATGTTAATCGATTTGGGTCGCAATGACGTCGGCCGGGTTTCCAAAACCGGAACGGTGCTGGTCACTGACAAAATGGCAATCGAACGCTATTCTCATGTCATGCATATTGTTTCAAATGTAACTGGTCAGATTTACGATGATCTTGACGCCATCGATGTGCTCAAGGCAACCTTCCCGGCGGGTACATTGTCTGGCGCACCCAAGGTTCGGGCCATGGAAATTATTGAAGAACTCGAGCCGGATAAGCGCGGTATCTATTCGGGGGCCATCGGATATATTGGCTGGAATGGTAATATGGATACCGCCATTGCGATCCGAACAGCTTTGATAAAAAACCAGACAGTTTATATTCAGGCTGGTGCTGGTATTGTTGCGGATTCCGTCCCCGAAAACGAATGGGAAGAAACCTTGAATAAAGGTAGGGCGATTTTCAAGGCGGTAGAAATGGTTAATGCGGGATTGCACAATCCGCTGGATAGGGAGGGCTAAAGTTATGCTGGCAATGATAGATAATTACGATTCGTTTACCTACAACCTGGTTCAGTATTTTGGCGAGCTGGGACAGATGGTACGGGTATTTCGCAATGATGAAATCTCGATTGAGGAACTCGAGCAGATGTCCCCGGAATATCTAGTCGTTTCACCGGGTCCTAAAACCCCAAACGAGGCGGGTATTTCTGTGGCAGCTATCACTGCGTTTAGCGGAAAAATCCCTATCCTGGGTGTGTGTCTGGGTCATCAAAGTATCGGCCAGGCTTTTGGTGGCGATATCGTTCACGCCCGGCAAATTATGCACGGCAAGACCTCTATGATTGAACATACTGGGGTTGGCGTCTTTGCAAATGTGCCCAATCCATTTAGCGCCACCCGCTACCATTCCCTGGTGATTGAAAAATCTTCCATGCCTGATTGTCTCGAAGTTACCGCTTGGACAGCTGACGGCGAAGTCATGGCGGTACGGCATAAAGAGCTCGATATCCATGGCGTGCAATTTCACCCCGAATCCATCGTCACCGAAAACGGCCATGCCCTGCTGAAAAATTTCCTTGAAAATAGCGGTAATTAAAGCATGTCCGATATCCTGAAAAAAATTCTTTCAACCAAGGCGGAGGAGATAACCAGCAGGGCCGAAACCCTGCCCCTGACAAAACTTCGCAAGCAATGCGAAGACCTGCCATCGACTCGGGGGTTTGTAAGTGCTATCGCCGGACAGATCGAAAATGCCCGGCCAGCAGTGATCGCTGAAATTAAAAAAGCCTCTCCCAGCAAAGGCGTGATCCGGCCCGATTTTAGTCCCCGGGAAATTGCCCTTAGCTTTGCCCAATACGGAGCAACCTGCTTGTCGGTTTTAACCGACCAACCCTATTTCCAGGGTCATGACGATTATCTCGCCCAGGCACGTGACGCCTGCTCCATGCCGGTTATTCGCAAAGACTTCATTATCGACCCCTATCAGGTTTTCGAATCCCGGTTGCTCGGCGCTGATGCTATTTTATTAATTGTTGCTGCCCTGGGAGATGCTTCATTGCTCGAGCTTAGCGAACTTGCCGGGGATCTAGCGCTCGATGTACTGATTGAAGTTCATGATCAGCAGGAACTGGAGCGCGCATTGCGCCTGCCCTGCAGATTAATAGGGATTAACAATAGAAATTTGCGTGATTTTGAAACCAGTTTGCAAACCACTTTATCGTTGCTCGACCAAATTCCCGAAGACCGGATTGTGGTAACCGAAAGCGGCATTCATCAACCCGAAGACGTTTCATTAATGCGCCAGCATAACGTCAATTCTTTCCTGGTCGGCGAAGCTTTTATGCGCGCCGATGCACCTGGTGAGCAAATGCAAAAACTGTTCGGAGACCTAAAATGATAGTCACATTAAAACAGCTCGAAGGCGTTAATTTCATTGCCACCACCGAAAGTGGGCATGAGATTTCAATTGACGGCTCGGACCAGGTCGGGGGTCAGAACCGCGGCGCCCGGCCCATGGAAATTGTGCTCGCTGGCCTGGGTGGTTGCAGCTCAATCGATGTGATGTCGATTCTAAAAAAATCTCGGGTCGACGTCGCCGACTGCAAAATAGAAATCAATGCAGAACGCGCTGACGCCGTTCCCAGCGTTTTCAGTAAAATTCACGTGCACTACATATTCAGCGGAAATCAGCTTGATCAAAAAAAGGTCTCCCGTGCCGTGTCCCTGTCCATGGAAAAATATTGCTCAGTTACCCGGATGTTGGAGAAAACGGCGGATATAACTTATGATTTTGAAATTATAGAAAATTAGGTAGTCCTTTGATTACAAAACTGATATATATAATTTATGGATAGAGCTTTAACCTGGTTTAGACATCAAATTTCCAATCCCCAGATTGTCTATCTGGCATTGATACTTGTCGGACTTGTACTGGTAATTTCATTTGCAGGTAATATGCTAGCACCGGTTATCGCCGGTATCGTTATCGCATATTTACTCGAAGGGCTGATTGCACGTTTAACTCTGCTAAAGATTCCACGTATAATTTCCGTGTCGTTCGTATTTGTAGCCTTTATCTTTTTCCTAACCAGCATCACTTTCGGATTGCTCCCGATTTTGTATAACCAGCTCACCGAAGTTGTACAGCTGATTCCAAGCATTCTTACCCGGGGACAGGCTGCGCTTATGACTTTGCCCGAGCGTTATCCCGAACTAATCTCTACGCTACAGGTTCAGGAAATTATCAACAGCCTGCGAACCCAGCTCACAGATTTTGGTCAATCCCTGGTAACCAGCTCGATAACCGGGGCCGCCAGCATAATTACCGTGATGATATATGTTGTGTTGCTGCCTATTCTTATTTTCTTTTTTCTCAAGGATAAATCAGTTTTATTGGGCTGGCTAGGTGATCTCCTGCCCAAAGAGAATCAGCTGGCAATTCAAATTTGGGCGGATGTAGACCGCCAAATAGGCAACTATATTCGAGGGAAATTCTGGGAAATTCTGATTGTCTGGTTTGCGACTTTCGTTACCTTTGCTTATCTGGATTTGAGATACGCCATGTTGTTATCGGTATTGGTGGGTTTGTCGGTGCTAATTCCCTATGTGGGCGCTGCTGTTGTAACCATTCCGGTGATTATCATTGCCTGGTTTCAATGGGGATCAACCGGGGACTTCGTGACATTGGTTGTGGCCTATCTGGTGATACAGACCCTGGACGGGAATTTGCTGGTACCGCTGCTTTTTTCTGAGGTGGTAAATATTCATCCCGTGGCGATTATTGTAGCTGTACTTTTTTTTGGGGGCCTTTGGGGTGTGTGGGGAATATTTTTTGCAATTCCTCTGGCAACACTGGTACAGGCCATTATTGTTTCCTGGCCAAAAAACCCAAGAGAAGCCGGGACGTAAATTATTGGGTTTGACCGATACAATTGTTGTTCTAACTTGCTGAGAATTTATACCGCTGATTCCCTGATTGAAGGTCAATTGTTGGTGGACCTGTTAATCGAATCTGACATCGAAGCGGAAATGTTCCATCAAAATTCTATGGGCGGGTTAGGTGAATTACCGGTTACCTATCCCGAGGTCTGGATTCATAATAATCAACACCGCGGCCGCGCTAACCAGCTGGTGGCCGAATTTGTTAATCGACAGCCTCCCGAAAATGACTCACCCTGCGGAAACTGCGGGGAGTCGAACCCGGACAACTTTGATGTTTGCTGGCTATGTAATTCGGTTCTATCCGCCCAGGCCGTAGATCCCGCCTGATGGCTAATCCTCGGAGCTCTCGTCGAAGCGCTGGCCGAAGAACGCCGCGGAAACGGCGAAATAAATCTAGACGGCGTTCGAAAACCGGGTTTTTGTTTTATCTTTTCACCCGCCTGTTTGCTGGAATGATCATAGCAACGGTTGTTGTGCTGATTTACCTGGATAAGGAAATTCGCGAACGGTTTGCCGGAAATGTTCAGACCCAGCCAGCCCATGTTTATGCCCGCCCACTGGCGCTAAGAGCGGGTTCGCTATTTACAAAATCCGAGCTGGCTCAGGTGTTTAATGGTAGTGGTTATCGTGCCGTTACCCAGTTATCCGCCCCCGGAGAATTTGTGGCATCTGAAAATTTCATCGATATCTATATTCGAGAATTTTATTCGACCTCAGATCACCAAAACCCTGTAGCTGTGCGGATAAAATTTAATGGCAACAAGATTGCGGCGTTAACCGATCATGGCACCGCTCAGAACATACCCAAAGTTGTCATTGAACCCCAGCTGATTGGAAGTCTGCAACTGGGTTCGTACAAAGATCGAATCGCCCTTAAACTGCATGAAATGCCAGAGCTGCTGATTAAGGCTTTGCTCGCCATGGAGGACAGAAACTTCGAATCACATATCGGCGTAGATCCAAAGTCAATCTTAAGGGCACTATGGTCTAACATTCGTGAAGGTCGAACCATCCAGGGCGGCAGCACCCTGACCCAGCAACTGGTCAAAAATTTATTCCTCGACCCAACCCGAAGCCTTTCGCGCAAGATTACCGAGGCCCTAATGGCCATCGTCATGGAAATACGATTTAGTAAATCCGACATCCTTGAACTGTATTTAAACGAAATCTTTCTTGGGCAATCCGGAAATCGAGCGGTACACGGGTTTGCTCTGGCCAGTGAATATTACTTTGGTCGACCGGTTTCCCAGCTGAAACTGCACGAATCCGCTTTGCTGATTGGCATGATACCCGCGCCTTCTTATTACAATCCACGAAAACATCCGGACCGGGCGCTGAAACGCAGAAATCTGGTTCTCAAAACCCTTGCAAATGTGGGTGCGATAAATTCCCTTACCGCGGAGAATCTAGGAGAATTGCCACTGGGAATAATCAAACACAAGTCGGATTCGAGCAGCGATTTTCCCGCCTACCTGGACTACCTTCATCGCCAGTTACGTCAATACTATTCAGAAGAGGTGCTTCGAACCAATGGTTTGAAACTGTATACCTCCCTTGATTCCGTAATTCAGAATGTGGCCCAGCGCCAACTGGACGAAACGCTTTTGGCACTGGAAAAACAAAAAGGGTTTAAATCCGGTACCCTCCAGGGCGCGATTATAATTGTGAATCCTGCCCTTGGCGAGATTGTCTCTCTGGTTGGGGATCGGGTAAAGGGATACTCGGGCTTCAACCGCGCCATCGATGCAGAGCGCCCCATCGGCTCACTAGTCAAACCTGCGGTTTATCTTTCTGCGCTGGAACAACCGAGAAAATATTCCCTGACCACAATTCTCGATGATAGCCCGCTTACCCTGACCCCTGCTGGGGGAGAGCCCTGGTCACCGCAAAACTATGATAAAAAGTTTCGTGGTGCACTGCCTTTATATCAGGGACTGATACGTTCCTATAATCTGCCTACTGTGCGACTGGGTCTGGAGGTGGGGGTGGATACGGTGATTGATACCCTGCATCGCCTTGGAATCGAACGCGATATTGCAAACTTTCCATCGACGATATTGGGTGCTAGTCAGCATACGCCGCTGGAAATCGCACAAATGTATCAGACCCTTGCAAATAATGGTGTGCGAATTCCACTGCGCTCCATTCGCAATATAAAAAATCATCGCGGCGAAACCATAGCCAATTTTCCATTGTCTGAATATCGCGCTATCGATCAGGATAGCGCTTATCTTATCGATTTTGCATTGAAGCAGGTTGTTGCCCAGGGCACCGCTGCCGGGCTAAATCAGCGTTTTGATCGAAGTCTTTCTCTTGGCGGAAAAACCGGAACCACGGATAATTTCAGAGACAGCTGGTTCGCTGGATACAGCGGAAACCTGCTCGGTGTAGTTTGGCTGGGTCGTGACGATAACAAACCGATAAAACTTTCCGGGTCCAGTGGTGCCATGCGTGTGTGGAGCGATGTCATGTCACAAATAAAACTCGAACCATCGCCAACCATCCCGAGCAACAACATTATTTCCGTATCTATCGACCCGCAGTCAGGATTGGTGGCCAATTATCGTTGTGCGTCCCAACAGGATTTACCCTTCATTCAGGGATCACAACCTCTTGGCTTTGCGCCCTGCTCGGGCCTGATGTCCAAGCTGAAAAGCTGGTTTGGGATAAGTCGTGGCGTTGTGGTGGAGACCCTATCCGACCCCAGCTTGAACAGGCCCTGAATTAATTACTGATCTGCTGCCACGCGAGCGGTTTCGTCGCCATATTGTTCCCGCCGAATTGCCGCTACCAGAGCACCCACCAGCAACACCAGCCAGCACAAATAAATCCACAGGAAAAATATCGGTATGGTAGCCAATGCGCCGTATATTCTTTGGTAGGAGTCGAAATTTAGAATATAAACACCAAATCCGAATTTGGCGGCCTCGAACAAAATTGTGGCGACAATAGCGCCGTATATAGAATCACGGATCCTGATTTCCAGATTGGGTATGGCCTGGTAAAACAACATAAAGGCACAAAGCTCAAACAGCACCGGCAAGTACTTCAATAGAAATTCGGTGAATTCAGCAACAATGGATTGCTCGGAGAATAGCGACATGGAAAGCAATGCAGAGCTCATGGATAAACTGACTGCGATTAATAACGGCCCCAAAGTCAAAACCGTCCAATAAACCAGTAATCGCTGAAAAATATTACGTCCCTCGGTGACTTTCCAGATGCCGTTAAATGCGTCTTCTATAGTGGAAAGCAACATCAAACTACTCAGCAATAAAAACACCAGGCCAACTGCGGTCAATTTCCCTGCCTTGGACGAGAACTCCAGCAGATATCCGCGAACCGTGTCTCCAGCTGCGGGCACAAAGTTTTCAAACATAAAAGACTCTACTGCGCCGGACCATTGGCCGAAAACTGGAAATAACGACAGCATGGAAAATATAACCGTAACCAGGGGAACCAGGGCGAGCAAGGTGGTAAACGACAGCGCCGAAGCGGTGCTGAAACAACTGTCCTGGTTGAACCGGCGAATCACATGGAGCGAAAAAGACTTAAATTCATTAAGTTGTTGATTCCAGGATTGCATTATTTTTCTTGCCTCGTTCTGCATAAGCGCATTATCATACAAAAGTATATCATTTCACTAATTCACAGTTCAGAGGTTCTGAATGACAACCATCTATCATAACCCGCGATGTTCAAAATCTCGCACCACCCTGGAGCTTTTAAACGACCAGGGAATCGAGCCCGACATCGTGCTATATCTTGAACAACCACCCGATGCCGCTCAATTGAAAACCCTGACCAAACAATTGGGGGTTTCAATAAAAGATATTATCCGCAAGGGCGAGGAACTCTACACGACGCTGGAACTCGCCAATAATAATTTAACCGAACAACAACTGATTGACGCGGTGGTTGAAAATCCCCAGTTACTGGAACGCCCCATTGTGGTTAATGATGGCAAGGCCGCTATTGGGCGCCCACCAGAAAACGTGCTTAACATTTTGTAGAAACCTTTGATTTTGGAGTCAATATGAAAACAGTCAATTTTGTAAACATGGCCGACGGTACGACAGAAGAGTATCAGTTTCTCGCCACCCTGGAAAAACCTTACGTAGATGAGGTTGCGGTTCGCCTGATTGATGCATTAAAAGAATTGGATGATTCTTTGTCGGGTTATAAGGTTAGCCGACTCGAACATTCTTTGCAGTCGGCAACCCATGCACATAACGCTGGCGAACCCGAAGAAATGGTGGTTGCTGCTTTGTTACACGATATTGGCGACACCCTGGCGCCGGTATCCCATAGCGAGATGGCCGCAGCGATTTTACGTCCCTATGTTTCAGAACGAACTTACTGGATAGTAAAGCACCATGGCCTATTTCAAACTTATTATTATGCCCATCACTTTGGCAATGATAGAAATGTTCGAGAACAGTTCAAAGATCATAAATGGTATCAAGACACCGTTGACTTCTGCGCAAACTATGATCAAAACTGTTTTGATCCAGATTTCGATACCAAACCCCTTTCTTTCTTCGAGCCCATGGTGGCCCGGGTTTTTGCCAAACCGTTAAACCATTTCGTTTGAAATGGGGCATTTAAAACTTAACAACTAACAATAGCCTGAACAAGAACCAACCCTGGTAATTACAAAAAAGAGTGATCGCGCCTTTAATCCAGTGGGCGTTGACGGCGATTCTTTTTGTGGGCTGCGTATAAACGAAATGGAAGGTGGTGCCGTAATAATCAAAACGGGCGGCGATTATTTATACACCGAAGCCGGTGACTAGCATAACGTTGTTGCCGAAGAAGACGTGGTTATGACCGTCAAGGTAGATGATGGTATTGAGATCGTTGAATGGTGCACCTGAAAACTCAGGGTGATTTGGTTTCGATGGACGTATACATCGAATAGTTCGGTGTATTCGTCCACCATTTCTGTAAATCAACATTCTCCGACGACTTTGCCCTTGTTTAGGGTGCGGGTTCACGAAGTGGGTGATTAAAAAATTCTGACATCATTTTCAGTCAAACTAAATCGCCATTTTATAATTTCCTAATTTAGGGAGTCTCTGATTAAAACTGGGCAAATCAAGTCGCCACTTAAAATGGTACTGGGAAAATGATCAAGTTCAAGGCGCAAAATGCACGCCCTAATCAAATAGGCTTGGGCACGGCTATTGCGAAGTTTTGCAACGCAGAAATTGCCACGTGATAAATTAGGTTTAAACTCAAATTGACTGTTCATGTTTTAGTCAGAGGTTCCTTAGCTTGTTGTCGCTGTTTGTTTTGATACCCTGGCTAAAATTACCCCACCAAATGTAATCAAGATTGAACCCAATATGGTAAATCTCCCGATCACTTCATCAAAAAACATATAGCCCAGAACAGCGGCAAAAATAATCCATGTGTAGTTGATTGGTGTTACCACTGCAACGTCTTCTAAACTGTAAGCTTTGACCCAGCAATATTGAGCGGTAATTGCTATGGGTCCAAGCAATACGAAAAATGTAAGCTGATCTATATCTAGCGTCTGCCAGACATACATGGCTGGGATCGACAAAATTAGCATGGAAAACAAATTTACGTGCAACAGTATAGTTAATGCATTTTCACGATTCGTCAGGACTTTGATTAGGATGCTTTCTATGGCAATCAGTAAAGCGCCGAGCAATGCCAACCCCAGACCAAAATTAAGTCCATTGAATAGTTGCCCATCGCTTGTCCCATAAACAACCACAGCGGCACCGAGCACACAGAGTAATCCGCCGAGCCATTGTTTTTTACTCACTATTTCGCCGAGAAAGAAAACTGACAACAACACCGTAAGCAGACCATCGGTTAATCCAAGGGCTGTTACATCTGCAATAGGTGCGATATAACTAGCGTGTATTATGCATGCGCCGCCCATGGCTCCGCAGACGGATCGATAGATATGGTAATGGGGTTGCTTGCTAATATAGTGCTTACTCGGCTTATTTCTGATTAATGCGATTACCAGGAGCGTCACAAACCCGCTTACATAACGGATGAACAGTATCTGAAACGCTGAGATTTCGCCGCCAGTAAATTTGCTTGATGCGTACACCAAAGTAAAAAGCAGGGTTCCCACTGTTCCAAACAGAAGCGCTAGCACTGTTTTGTTCAATTTATATCAACCTATCAGATTATTAGAGATATATTTATTCAATTACCATTAGATTAATAGATGCAGATTTCTCCCCACATTTCATTGAATGCGGTTAAGGTTTTCGTTATTACAGCAAAGAATCGTAGTATTTCCCGCGCTGCAAGCGAGTTAAATGTCACACCTAGCGCTGTTAGCCATCAGATAAAAAACCTGGAGGAGGCATTGGGTGTATCTCTCTTCATAAGGAGTAACAATGCTATAGAAATTACCCGCTGGGGCTCCCAGTTTTATGATGATGCAACCCTGGGAATACAGATTATTGAGCGATCCATAGGAGGCTTTAGTCGTGACCGAAACGAAATTTCACTGAAGGTGGGTATATCTTTTGCCGTTCGTTGGTTGATACCTGCCTTGGAAGATTTTAAAAAACAATTTCCCTTAGCGAAGATCAGCATGGAGACTTTCCATCATTCTGAACCTTACCCAAATCACGACTCGGACCTCGTAATTACTTATAAGCGCGTTACTAACAACGCAGATTATGGAATCGAAATTTTAAAGGACATTAGTCGGCCGGTTATCTCACCAAAACTCCTTGGCGAGAGTGACTATAGTGCAGCGGTAGATATTTACAATATTCCTGCTCTGATTTGCACGTCTGACAATTGGGATTGGTTGTATTGGGAGCAGAAAATGGGGATCGAACCAGGACGCATAAAGTACATTCATAGCTTCGATTCAGATGATTCAGCTATCCATGCTGCTGTCGCGGGATTAGGCGTTGTCCTGGCAACACCTCTTGCTACTCAAGAAGAGCTTCGCACAGGAACCCTGGTGGAACTGCCATTTTGTAAGCCGCTCCTGACTGGACACTATTGTGTTGTTCCTGGCTCCAGGAAAACCAAGCTTATTGAAGAATTCAAGGATTGGTTGGTAACTTCTTTACACGATCAAGAGTAACTATCATTAGAAGTAATAATTTTTGGGTCTGGCGGCATAGTGCCGTTTTGCATCTAATTCCATATATTTCTATTTTTTCATTTTACGCAAGTGTCAGTACCTGTTAATGAAATAATACTGACCCCTTTTTCAGTGGCGCGGTACAGAAAACATTTGCTGAGACGCTGGAATCAACAAAATAGGATATTTCCCTTGGTTGTGGTCCTGGGTGAGGATTTAGACCCTGGCTTTATAATAACTCAATGGAAGTTTGTATGATTTTGGTTTTTAACTTTCCTTAGAGCTGGAGAATTAATTATCACATCGGTGAGTATTCGTTGATGAAAATATTTGAATTGGTAAAAGAGAATAGCCGTTGATTATCGAAGTTATTTTGGGCGGTCCCCTCTTATGGTTACCCGCCGGCCTTTGCGTTCTTCTGGCCAGTAGTCCCAGATCGCGTGGTGCATGCAGCAGCGGTTGTCCCAAAATGCAACATCATTTTTCTCCCAGCGAAATCGAATTTGAAAGTCCAGTTTTTCGCTGTGATCAAAAAGTAAATTTAATACCCAGTCACTCTCATTCGGACTGAGCTCATTTATTCGGGTAGTAAAAGTTCTGTTCACATAAAGCGCTTTTCTGCCCGTTTCTTGGTGTGTGCGTACTACTGGATGTGATGCAGACGGGTAGTTTATCTCGCTATTGTTTTGTCCTCTGTCAGTATACCGATCATAATAAACATGTTTTGATTCGTGTGTAGCGGTTAAATCACTAAGCAACGACTTAACCGGATCAGATAATGTTTCATAGGCGCTGTACATATTACTGAACAGGGTATCTCCGCCACAACCCGGCAGGATGTGGATCTGTAAAAGAGTTCCCAGAGGTGGGACTTCATCGCATGAAACATCCGAATGCCAAAATTCGCCATTGGAGATCTTCGAGTCTCGGGTGGTGTGGATTTCAAAAATTTCTGGATGCCCGGGCATGGTTGGTGCCGCGGGGTGGCTATGAAGTTGGCCAAACATCTTACCAATGGCGACATGGGTTTCGGGGGTTATTTCTTGCTGTTGCCTGAAAAACAGAACTTGATGATCGTGAAAAGCCCGCTGTATGTCATCGAATAGAGACGGGCTCAATCCTTCCGCCAGATTGATTCCACGTATTTCTGCGCCAAGATTAGGCGCATAGGGTGCTAGCTCAAAATGTTGATAATTTTCTTTTTGCCGGTTCATGGGCATAGAATTTGCACGGGGTAAATCTTGCGTACCAGCTGTTGCAATGATTCGTTTATGAATAATAATCTAGCTCGGAACTTTTTATTCTAGTCTGTTTTATCTCCGTGTAAATCTTTACCCGCAGCTGCCGTGGCTTCTTCGCTTAACTCCTCGCCACTGGCTGCCAGCATATTTGCCAGCAATTCCTTGGTTTCATTCCGACTATTTATTCTTGGAAAGTCGGTCTGTGGTACATCAACTCCCAAAAACTCGCACAATGGCCCCCAACCATCTTTGACCTCGTAGACCAGCAAGCGGTCCGCTGGCACTGACTTAATAATTTCCGCATTGCGGTTATCATAATAAGGCACCATAAAATCCCTGTCCTGCATCCGGTGATCCAGAGTATCCCAGACGGTTTTCTTTACCATTTCGCCCCAGGGGCTGTCCTTGATAAATTCTGCAAACTCTGGAGAAAGTATTGTTTCGCTGATTGACTCAAACCATTTTGTGGAATCCCGGACGGTCAATAGAATTTTGGCTTCGGGATAATAATCAGCAAGGGCCTTCCAGTATGTACAGCCTGGATAATCCACCGTTGCACCATAACCATCAAATATCTTGTCCCAGTCCGGGTTGCCATTGGCTGCTGCAATCCAGTCCGGGATGCTTTCTGGATTCTGCATCACTTCGGTCATGTGATAACAACGGCCGAGACCGAGGGTTTCCAGCGCCACTTTTACCGATGCGGTTCCGGTGCGCCCTAACCCAACACCTATCAGTTTTAATGCCATCGTCTTTCTCTCGCGAGGTTAGTTTGGACCGTTAATATATCCCAAAACTAACCGTCAAACATCCAGATTCGAAACCGCAAATGCATTGGCTTCAATAAATTCCCTGCGCGGCTCGACCTGATCTCCCATAAGAGTGGTAAAGGTTTCATCGGCACCGATGACGTCTTCGATGGTGACCTGGAGCAATCGCCGAATCGTGGGGTCCATGGTGGTATCCCAGAGCTGCTCCGGGTTCATTTCACCCAGCCCCTTGTAGCGTTGCAGGGTGAATCCCTTTTTAGCTTTGTCCATAATCCAGTCCGCAGCCTCGGTGAATCGGGATAGTTTGATTTTGCTATCGCCCCAGACTACTTCCAACTTTTGATCGTCCCCTTCTATTTCTTTGATCTTCGCCGTCTGTGCAATCAGGCTCCTATACTCACTGCTCTTGAAAAAATCTTCGGTTAGCACAAACTCTTTTGTTAACCCATATTGAATGCGTTTTACGGTTATACCTGGCTTATCAACATCTCCCTCCACGGCATAGCTCACTATCTCGCTGGTCCGCGCTTTGAGCGCTAGATCAAATGCATCGGTAATCCGCTTCTTGCTTTGGGCATTGGACAGGTCTTCCTGAACAACAGGTTCAATTTTCAGCAATGCAGAGAGCACATCATTATTAAATCGCCTGGATAAGCGCGCGATTGTTTGTTGGGTTGAGTTTAAGTCCATAATCATTGATTTTAGTTCTGGACCCTGTAGCGGCTTTCTGCCTTCAATATGAATCTGCGCTTTGTCCATAGCGATATTGATTAAAAAAGCCGCCATTTCTATATCGTCTTTCAGATAGGTTTCCTTTTTTTTCATCGCCAGCTTATACAGTGGTGGCTGGGCAATATAAATATAACCGCGCTCGATCAACGCCGGCATTTGACGAAAAAAGAAAGTTAGCAGCAAGGTACGAATGTGCGAACCATCGACGTCAGCATCGGTCATGATGATAATTCGATGATAGCGTAATTTGCTAATGTCAAAATCGTCTTTACCTATGCCGGTACCAAGGGCGGTGATCAACGTGGTAACCTCGTCAGAGGTTAGCATCTTGTCGAATCGCGCTTTTTCCACATTCAAAATTTTTCCTTTTAATGGCAGTATGGCCTGGAATTTTCTGTCCCTGGCCTGCTTGGCGCTACCGCCGGCGGAATCCCCTTCCACCAAATATAATTCACTCAGGGCGGGATCTTTTTCCTGACAATCAGCCAGTTTGCCCGGCAAGCCACCCAGATCCAGGGCGCTTTTCCTACGCGTTAACTCCCTCGCCTTTCGCGCCGCCTCCCGAGCTCTGGCGGAATCGACAATCCGATTGGCTATTATTTTTGCTTCCCCAGGATTTTCCATAAGAAAGTTCCCAAGGGCTTCACTCACCATGGATTCCACCGCCCCCTTTACTTCGGAGGACACCAGTTTTTCTTTTGTCTGGGAAGAGAATTTTGGATCAGCTACCTTTATCGACAGCACCGCGGTCAGGCCTTCCCGGCAATCGTCACCGCTTAGTCCAACTTTTTCTTTTTTAGCCAGACCCAGGCCATTGACATAGCCGTTCAAGGTCCGGGTCATTGCCCCTCTCAAGCCAGCAAGGTGGGCGCCGCCATCGCCCTGGGGAATGTTGTTGGTATAACAAAATGTATTTTCCTGGTAGGAATCATTCCATTGCATCGCAAGCTCTACATGGACACCGTCTTTGTCACCCTCAGCAGTAAACACCGTTGGGTGGAGGGGTGTTTTCTTTTGATTAAGGTGGCTTACAAACGCTGAGATACCGCCTTCGTATTCAAATACATCATGATGTTCTGTTCGCTCATCTTTGAGCTCAATACGAATACCCGAATTTAAAAATGATAATTCCCGAAGACGCTTGGCCAGAATTTCATAGTGGTACTCAACATGACTAAAGGTTTTGTTGCTCGCCATGAAGGTGATCTTCGTGCCCGTCGTTTCTGTATCGCCAGTTACCCCTAGAGGCGCCAGGGGGACGCCGTGGGCGTATTCCTGGGTATGCACCTTGCCGTCTCGTTTAATTTCCATGACCAGGCTTTCCGATAACGCATTAACCACCGAGACACCAACGCCGTGGAGCCCACCCGAAACTTTGTAGGAATCCTGATCGAATTTGCCCCCTGCGTGTAACACCGTCATTATGATCTCAGCGGCACTCTTGCCGCCTTCTTCTTCTAGTATTCCTGTGGGTATCCCCCGACCGTCATCGCTTACGGTAATCGTCTCACCGCTATGTATTGTGACCTCGATTTGACTACAATGGCCAGCCAGAGCTTCGTCTATGGCGTTGTCTACGACCTCGAATACCATATGGTGGAGGCCGGTGCCGTCATCGGTATCCCCAATATACATACCTGGTCTTTTACGTACCGCGTCGAGTCCTTTCAGGACTTTTATACTACTCGAATCGTAGTCGCTGGACATTATAGTTTTCCAAAAATTAAACCGCGGATTTTACCATATCCGGCGTCCAAAATGGGTTTTTCCTTACACGCTGTTATCTATTATATTCCTTATTAATCAATAAGTTACGTTATTATTTTTGCTGGGCTCGCGGTCTATCCGTATAGCTAAAAAGTTGTTTTTTAGCCGTGGTGTTTTGGCCGCTTCCTGATCTTTTATTTAGCCCGTATCGCGTGTTATTCAATCCCACCAAACCCGTTGTATTTGGTTCTATTTATATATTTTCCTGTTTGATGTTTCACGTGAAACATTGTTTAAATTTCCCCTTTTTGTATTGTTTCACGTGAAACATTGTCGAAAGCTGTCATCACTCTGGAATAACTTGGACAACAAAAAGCCGGGCTGAACCCGGCTTTGTTTTTCTTTCTAGGTCTGGTTATTCTGCTTTATATTCTCATTGGCATAACAAGCCAGGTGGAGCGATTGTCATCGGGTTGTTTGACGATACAAATTCCATCACTGCCCTGAAGATGAAGTTCAACGCTTTCGGTGCTGATAACCCGCGCAGCATCTATAAGATAACTTACGTTGTAGCCGGTTTCAACGTTTTCACCGTTGTAATCAATTTCCAGTTCTTCAACCGCTTCTTCTTGTTCCGGGTTGTTTGCAGTGATACGCATGACCCCGGGCTCTAGAATGATTTTCACGCCCTTGAATCGATCCGTAGTTAATACCGCCGCTCGGTTGAGGGTTTCGATTAATTCGGCTCGATCAATCTTAAGGGTTATATTGAGCTCGGTTTCCAATACGCCTTTGAACTCTGGAAATTTTCCATCGATAAGTTTGGTAATCAATATGGTTTCGCCATTGCTGAGTTTTAAGTGATTTTTACTCATTTCAATGGTTAGTTCATTGTCGTCTTCACCGTCCAGAAAACGGTTAATTTCTGCGATGGCTTTCCTTGGGACGATGAGCTGCCGAGTACTATTCGAGTCCAGCTCAATATCCACATCAGTTTGTGCCAGGCGATGGCCGTCGGTAGCAATTGCCCGCAGGCTGTTCTGGCTCAATTCGAATAATACCCCGTTCAAATAGTATCGAACATCCTGAACTGCCATGGCAAACGCTGTTTTGCCGAGCAAAGACTTCAAGTCTGATTGTTTTATCTTAAATCGCTCTTCCCAGTTACTGGCTTCTATTCGTGGAAATTCTTCAGCATCCAGGGTTTTAAGGGTATAGCGACTGCGCCCTGAGGAAACAATAATGTTATTTGCATCGCGTTTGAGATTCAATTCAGCGCTCTCCGGCAACATCCTCGATATATCCAGCAGTTTCCGCGAAGAAATTGTGAATGAGCCATTATCCCCTTCTACGCCATCGACGGTTTCTGAAATTTCTACTTCCAGATCAGTACCAACCAGATTAAGTTTGCCATCAGTATGGTTGAAATATAAGTTTGCAAGGATGGGTAAAGTCTGACGTTTTTCGACTACGCTACTGACTAAATTAAGTGCGGGTAGGAGTTTTGCTCTTGCTATTTTAATATTCATGTATATAGATAATAGTAGTAGATATAAGGGCTGTGGATTTGTGGATAAATAGGTTTACAGGCTGTATTTCAGTGACTTATAGTCCCTTTTCTTGTGGGTAATTTCAGGTAAAAGTATTGTAAAACGATTTAACAATTTGTGGGTAACTCTTTTCCACATCGTCGCTAACAGAAAAACACCAGTTGTTAACAGGTTACCCACAATTTCATACATAGATAATCAGGATAAAGTTAGGCTATTGAGATCTATTACCGATTATCCGCCAAACAGGCGTTGAAGATTTCGATAATCTTCTGTCATTTTGGAGTCAGATTTCATTAATTCGGTAATTTTTCTACAGGCATGCAATACCGTTGTATGATCCCTGCCACCAAACCGGTCACCTATCTGGGGCAAACTCAAATTGGTAAATTCTTTGGCAAAAGACATCGCCAGTTGCCGTGGTCGCGTTACATCCCTGGATCGGTTTTTGGACAACAAATCGGCAACTCTGATCTTGTAGTACTCAGCAACGGTTTGTTGAATATTTTCGATACTGATTTGTTTTTCCTGATATATCAAAATATCCCGGAGTGCCTCGCGAGCCAGTTCTACATCAATCTCTCGCCCGGTAAAGCTGGAATTGGCCAGAATTCGGTGCAATGCACCCTCCAGCTCTCTGACATTGGACCGCACCGTGCTAGCCACAAAAAAGGCGACGTCATTGGGAAGCTCGATTCCCCGCTCCAGCGCCTTTTTCTCAAGGATAGCCACACGGGTTTCCAGCTCGGGCGGATCGATGCAAACGGTCAAACCAGAGCCAAACCGAGACAATAATCGCTCTTCTACGTGATTGATTGCCTTGGGAATACGATCACTGGTGATTATGATCTGTTTTTGACCTTCAAGTAGTGAATTAAAGGTATGGAAAAACTCTTCCTGTGACTGGGTTTTTCTGGCGAAAAACTGGATATCATCGATAAGCAGGGCATCCAGGGTGCGGTAATAGCGCTTAAACTCATTCATGGTGTTGTTTTTCAACGCTTTTACCATGTCATTCACAAATAATTCTGAGTGGATATAAATCACTTTGGCCCCTGGATTGCTTTGCAACAGCAAATTCCCGGCAGCCTGCATTAAATGGGTTTTACCCAGACCGACGCCACCATAGATAAACAAAGGATTAAAAGCCTTTCCCGGGCTTTTGCCAACCTGCATAGCCGCAGCCCTGGCGAGCTGGTTGGATTTGCCTTCTACATGAGTGTCAAAAACATACTCCGAATTCAGTACGCCCCCTGAATAGGGCAGTGAAGAATCCATTCTGTCATTAATCTGACCACTACTTCCTGAATTGTTAGATGAAGGCCCAGAGTGAGTTGGCTTATTTACGGTAGCGTCCTGGGCATCAAGGCCATAACTGCCGATTTCAAATTGGACCCGCTTGATACCGAGATCAAGATTCAGAACAATGCTTTCAATTTGCCCAAACAGATTGTTTTTTACATAGGTCAGGACATAGCGGTTGGGTGCCAGCAGTTTCAGGGTATGTCCGCTATAGAACGAATGCAGTGGTTTTATCCAGGTATTGATGTCTTCAGCAGTAAATTCTTTCTGCAATTTCAAAAGACAGGTATCCCAGATCTGAGGATTGCTCAAATTTTGTTCACTCTAATAGAAAGTTTGTAATATGCCCAGAGCAACAATCATTGCACCCTGGTTGATCAATCAATATTAACGTAAGATATTGATTATTAAGGATAAATAGTGATAATTATCTTTAATAGAGCAACTGTAACGTCGCGATTGATGACCATAGTCTAATCTCAACAACAGATTTTATCCACAGCTAAAGTGAAAAAGTTGCCAAATAATTTTAGTCTGAATCAATACCCTCGAACCGAGAACGTATGGTTCTTAGGAGAAACAATAGCTTGGAGCAACTACAGGAGAATTAGTTGATTTATCCTCTTTAACTTAAACAGCAAATATACTGACGTAATCTGATATTGTTAAATTTTGGGATCGATATGATTTGACACTGGCAATAGAATACTCGCTTCATTCATTGACGAGATTGCAGTATTGAACCAATTCGATGGCAGCTTTATACTGCGGTCACTCGTTGTGAAAATCTAAGATTCTGCTATATACACTGTATAGTCCTTCCGTCCCCCTCTCTGTAATACTTCATACATCTGACAGGTATCTGTCAGAGAGAGCGGGACATGCGCCTGCAGGCTACGAATATCTATACTCAAACATAAGATGTTTGCGGCTTTAGTTTCGAGCCCGCAGGTGCGCTTGCATTCGTCAACGAATACTCAGGGTCTGCCGCGGTGTCGGCTCATCTATATTGCTTTCGCAGAACGCAAGCACGCATATCCCTGTTGATAATGTAACACTGCGGAGGAATTTCATGAATAGCGGAGATCAAAAATATTTTACTGCCTACATCGGTATCGATTGGGCAGACAGGAAGCACGATATGTGTATACAGTCCAGCAAGACTGGAATCAGGGAGTTCGATCAGATACCCCATCAACCCGATGAACTTGATCAATGGGCCCAGTCATTGATGAGACGTTTTGGTGCGCCGATGGCGGTTGCTGTGGAACTGTCGAAGGGGCCGATCATCTCTGCCCTACAGAAACACGATTGCTTTGTGATCTTCCCGGTTAATCCGTCAACCCTGGCCAGGTACCGAGAAGCATTTACACCCAGTCGTGCCAAGGACGATCCCACTGACGCCGAACTCGCCCTTGATCTGATCATCAAACACCCAGAACGTTTTAAACCGCTCAACCCACAAAGTGCGCAGATGCGTGCCCTGGCGTCTTTAGTTGAACAACGCCGACGCCTGGTCAATGATCGGGTCCGGACCACCAATCGGTTGCGTAATACACTCAAACAATACTATCCCCAACCCCTTGAATGGTTTGATCGTATAGATACGGTGCTTTTTTGTGACTTCATTACCCGTTGGCCGACCCTGCTTAAGGTCAAACGGGCCCGTCGAACAACACTGACAACTTTCTTCCACCAACACAGTATGCGATTCAGTCAACTCCTTGACAATAGAGTCGAAGCGATTAAGACGGCAACACCCTTGACCCTGGATGAGGGTATCATCGGCCCGCATCGACTACAGGCCATCGTATGGGTGGAGATGCTGCGTGTTACATTGAATGCGATTAAGCAGTATGACAAAGCCATTGCCGAACTGGCTCCCCAGCATCCTGACTATGCTTTATTCGATGCGCTCCCGGGTGCCGGGCCTTCATTGGCCCCGAGACTGCTTGTGGCCTTTGGCGAGCAGCGGGATCGATTTAACAGCGCGAGTGAGTTGCAGCGATATGCCGGCATTGCTCCGGTTACAGAGCGCAGTGGCAAAAAACACTGGGTACACTGGCGCTGGCAATGTTCGTCCTTCCTGCGACAGACCTTTGTCGAATGGGCTGCGCAGACCATTAACAAATCATACTGGGCTGGGGCTTACTATCGTCAACAGCGTGGTAAAGGGGCGACTTACCAGGCGGCTGTTCGGGCATTAGCGTTTAAGTGGATTCGTATCCTGTATCGATGCTGGCAAAACCACACACCGTATAATGAATCTACTTATCTTAATGCATTAAAAAAAAGAGGATCTCCTTTGCTCGTGCATTATCCTGATACAATAAACCCTTGACCGAGCGCCTCAGGGCGTGAAGCGGTCATTTTAAATCCTGCACTAACAGATTAAGCACAGGGCAATCTTGATGTTTATTTTGTTCGCAGGCCTTAGATAATAGTGATAAATCTTTTTGCATTTTGCGGAGCCCTTTGAGTTTTTCTTTAATGAACTCTAATTGGGTCAACGTTAGCTGGTGTACTTCATTGCAAGAAGCGTCGTGGCTTATTGCCAGACGTACGAGTTCGCGAACCTGCTTTTGTGGAAACCCTAAATCTTTAGAATGCCGGATCAGGCGAAGTAAATTTAGATGAACGTCAGAATACTCACCATACCCGTTTGCAGACTTCTCGGATGATGGCAGTTGCCCCTCTTTTTCGTAATAGCGAACTGTCTCTACATGGCAATTCACAGCTTTTGCTAATCTGCCTATTTTCATTGTTGACCTCATAGTAGCTATGTGAATTATGATACCACCATTATGAAAAACGCCACCTTACTTAAAACAGGCATTATCGGCACAGTGATAGCGATACTGTGCTGCTTTACTCCCGTATTGGTAATCTTGCTTAGTGCAATCGGACTATCCTCAATCATTGGCTACCTCGATTTAGTGCTTTTCCCTGCATTGGCGATATTCGTTTTAATAACTATCTATGCATTATGGAAAAAACAAAGAGTGTAATCCCCGATTCGACAATCACCTGCCCAAGTTGCGGACACAGTGAAACGGAAACCATGCCAACTAATGCATGCCAGTGGTTCTATGACTGCAAGGGCTGTGGCGTATTGCTAAAACCCAAAGCGGGTGACTGCTGCGTGTATTGCTCCTATGGCACTGTACCGTGCCCACCGATTCAACTTGATAATCCTTGCTGTGCTGGATAGATAAACATGTCCGAACCGTCAGCAAAAGACTGGGTCGGCAATAGCCGCACCCATGCTTTCGCTTGGGGCGCGCCCTCCCTTGCTATTATAACTGGCTCCCTTGTAGTTGAGCCGGCTCGTACTGTTATCTGGTTGGTTGCTCTCATCTGGATGGGGACGGCCTGTCTCGTAAATTCCCACCGCTGTGGGCGCACACATTGCCGCTTCACCGGTCCGTATTATTTGATTCTGGCCATTCCAGTATTTATGCATGGCTTTGGATTGTTTTTTCTGGGCTCGTACGCCTGGTGGGTGTTGGGAGCAATGATACTGCTTGGTGGCAAGCTTATAGCGTGGTACACAGACGCGGTGTGGGGCAAATTTTGGGAAAGCTAATTGTCCGCTCCGGGCAGAGGGTGTGTAAAAACGCAGTCTTTAGTTTTCTTTTTGGGACAACGCCACGCAAGTGCTGTCAATGCTATTGATAGGCATAATTATCATTCCACTAGCATATAGATTTCGATGAATTAGAGACCTGTTCTACCACTGACTATTTCTATTTAGAGTTTTTACACAGCCTGGGCAATTTACCGTCAGTCGCTGTACGGTGATATCTAAACTTGCTTGGCAGACTCATAAGATCAAGTCCGGGTTTTTACACGTAAACCCCTAAAAACGGTTCCCTCATGTCTGAATTGGCCGCTAACCCTTCAAAGGTACGCACAGATCGGTGATCCATTCATCCTCTGGAATCGTGGTGCAGTCATTTTGATAATGTTCAATAAAAGGGCAGTTATCGATTTCAAGTTCCAGGTTAGATGACGGCAGCCAGCTTCCCAATAGTTTTTGGTAAGCTGCTGCAATACCCTGGTAGCTGCCACGGTGGGTATAAACAGCATACTTTTGTTGCCTGCGAACAGCGGCTTGTATTATTCCAGAAACCGCCACATTGGATGAAATAGAAATACAGGCTTCGGAGCGCAATTCATCGGTTGGAGTAGGGGCGGGATTATCGTAAGACTGACTGAAAATCTCTGATGTTTCCAAATCGATGTTCTGTGAATGGGCCCATGATATCAATTCGTCAAACACATCTTTAAGTTCGTTATAGTCACCAGTATGGGAAATATAGGCATACCTTGATTCAGGCTTAGTAATAATTTCGACTTGCATAAAAAAATCCTCGTTGCATGGGGTTAGTTCGATTCGTTTGGTCCCGGCATCAAAGGCCACTCTACCTAACGAGTAGCCATACTCTGGGTAATGGCTAAGCTTTCGATACTGACGTGGGGTGACACCAAAACCTTTTTTAAATGCCTTGCTAAAAGATTCTGTGGTTTCATATCCACTCTGAAAGGATACTACATCAATATTTAAGCGTTCTCGGCGAAGGGAAAGCGCTGCTTGTTCGAGTTTGATACGCATTACGAAGTCGCCCACGGTTTCAGCGGTGATAGCCTTGAACACGCGATGGAAATGATAATGAGAAAAGCGCGCTACATTAGCCAGGGTTTCTGCAGAAAGATCACCATCACTATTTTCAACTATATATTCAAGCACGCGGGAAATTCGCTTGAAATAGTTATTTGTAGTGGAAACTTTCATGGCAGAATTATGTCATGGTAGGGTGACGCTAATAAGTCCGATCCTGCGTACTTTGGCCAAGCTACAGCAAAAATATAAGTGGCGCTGTAGTAGATAAATTATTTATATTAAAAGCGTAATAAACCAGCCTCAGGTAAACTAAACCGATCAGCAACCCGATTAATCCTGGAAACACTTACCAGGGGAAAAAGACCAGGAATAAATAATATGAGCACCAGAAAAAAAGTAGAGTTTACCGGCAGTGATAATACTAAACTGGCGGGACTGCTTGAATTACCAGACAGCCAGGTCAACGCATGTGTGTTATTCGCCCATTGTTTTACTTGTGGAAAAGATATTGCAGCAGCGTCAAGAATATCGAGAGCGCTGGTGGGAAAAGGTTTTGCGGTGATGCGGTTTGATTTCACCGGTCTCGGCGGAAGCGACGGCGACTTCTCCAATACCAACTTCTCCTCAAATATCGAAGATCTGGTACTGGCGGCAAATTTTCTTCGAGACGAATACTTAGCGCCAGCTCTAGTGATTGGTCATAGCCTGGGTGGCGCAGCGGTATTGCGCGCGGCGCAGCAAATTCCGGAATGTGTCGGGGTCAGCACCATCGGTGCGCCAGCGGATGCAGATCATGTAATCAAACAATTCGGCACGGACCTGGATCAAATTAGTGAACACGGCGAAGCGGAAGTAGATCTGGCCGGGAGAAAATTTAGGATAAAGAAACAGTTTGTCGATGACGCCAACAACCAGTCCAGTTACCCAATCGCTGAGCTCAAACGCGCCTTGCTGGTTTTCCATTCACCCCGGGACGCCATCGTATCGATAAAAGAAGCAGAAAAAATCTACCGACAGGCAAAGCATCCCAAAAGTTTCGTCAGTCTGGATAATGCAGACCATATGTTATCCAACAAGTCCGATGCAGACTATGTTGCCGAGACAATCACGGCCTGGGCCAGTCGATATATCAGCAAACCTGTTGCTGAAGACAAAAAGCCAGTAACCGCGGTAGGCAAGGGCGAGATACGGGTAACGGAAAAGAATCACAAATTCACCCAGCAAATTGCCAGCGACCACCATACCTGGCTTGCAGACGAACCGCTGGAAGTAGGGGGCGATAATCTGGGCCCCGACCCCTATGAATTCCTGCTAGCCGGGCTGGGCGCGTGCACGTCGATGACTATGCGTATGTATGCGAATAGAAAAAAATGGCCGGTTAAAGATATTCAGGTGACGTTGAGTCATTCTCGACAGCATGGCGAAGATTGCCTGCATTGTGACGACGATAATAGCCAGGTTGCGCTGATCAATCGGGTGATTAAAATTGAGGGTGAGTTGAGTGAAGAACAACGCGCCCGATTACTCGAAATAGCGGACCGTTGCCCGGTGCACAGGACCCTGCATGGCAAGGTTGTAGTAGAAACCCAGGCAGGATAGAGCCTAAATAATTTAATTCCCGGGCAGACCTTAATGCTTTTCCCTAACCAGCGTCGGGCATTTTGCGCTGGCGCGTGGGTTTGGCTGGTGAGCCCATTGAAACCGAGTTTTCCGGTAAGCTTTTAGACACAACCGCACCCGCGGCAACCACACATCCGGATTCGATGGTTACCCCATCGAGCACGGTCACGTGGGCGCCGATCCAGACATTTTCTTTGGTTTCGACGCCGCCCTTACCCCGGTAGTCGTACATTTCCCGAATAGGCCGGTCAATATTATCGATGGTGTAATTGCCGCCACCCAGAAAATAGGTATAGGCAGCGACAATATTGTCGGCACCAATTTTTATTAAATTGGTCGAGGATAGAATGCAGTTGAATCCGACGTTGGCATTTTTGTCCATGACGATATCGCCGTCTTTGCAACTCAGAATGGAATTTCTACCGATGAATACCCCTTCACCCAGTTGTATGCCGGAATTATTTTCACCTTTGGCATCGAGCATGACATTATCATCGATTACCACGCCATCACCGATATTAATTTTATGGGGATGGCGCAACACCATGTCGCTGCCAAAAACCACATTCTTGCCGACTTTATTAATTATCAATGGATATAAATTTTTTCGCAGCAATAATCCAAAGGCGCCGGCGCGTTTGCAACTGATCATTATTACCAGTTCATAAACGATTAGTTTCCAGAGGCTGGACTGGCCAAACACCAGCTTCATATATCGTCTCAGAGCAGAAGCATCGCCAGCCGAGAGGGATTGCTGAATCTTGTATTGTTCAGTCATAGACAAAGTATTTCTTAATATCCGGGAATTGAGCAATCTTGTCACAGCAAAAGTCGGGGCACAAGCGGTTAATCCGGGGCAGGGCCAAACCACAATTTCTGTGATTCAACCATGACTTTTTGTTAATGAATGGTATAACACCAGAGCAATTTGCCTGAGTTAAAATAGCCCGCTGTTTCATATCACCTTTCCATCACATTACCCGATGTTTAAATACCTGGAAAACGAAAACGGTCAAAGGATTGTATATGTATCCGTTTTCGTTGGCTCACTGTTGATTGCTGCCTGGTCACGATTTATCGATCCGGTGATTAATCCCGACGGCGTGAAATATCTGCTAGCGGCAGAAGCCTTTCTTCGCGGCGATTACGCTGCCGGGTTCGATGCGTACAAGTGGCCGGTTTATTCACTGACCATAGCGTTGATAACCAAGGTCACCCAATTACCAACTGAATACTCAGCGCTGATTTTTAATGCGGTGATGCGAGGTGTTGCGGGACTCGCGTTTATTAGACTTACCATAATGCTCGGGGCAAATAAAAAACAACTGATCCTTGGGTTGCTGATCTATCTGCTCTATCCTGGTTTAAATGAAGTTCAGTCCATGGTGATCCGGGATTTCGCCTATCTTGGGTTCTTTTCCTGGGCGGCGGTATTTTTTATACAGCACATGACTAATCCAGCCCGAAAGCATCTATGGAGATTCATTATCATGGCGGCCGCGGCGAGCGCCTATCGTATAGAAGGTGCTGTTTTTATAGTTGGGCTTTTGTTGCTGTTATACCAGACTCGATCCATCCGCTATGGTTGGCAGCGCCACAGCTATTTGGTGGCGATGATTATGTTACCTCTGATGATCTATGGCGTCCTGATATGGGTTTTTGATGGGGAAATAGGCAACGCCTGGAATGTGTTTACGACTATGTTCGAAAACATGGACAAAGATTTGCATGTATACATCGCTACCCTTGATTCAGAATCCTGGGCTGCGGTACTTGGAAACGCTTCTTATATAATTTTGTTTTTCACCCCATTTGTACGATTACTATTTAATCTGATTGAGGTGGTAACCATCGGCTATACATTAGCCCTGATAGCGGGGTGGTTTGTCCGTCCTCTAATAAAAATCAACAACGATGCGTGCGATCAGATTATAAAAGGCTGGCGATGGATAGTATGGATTAATATATTGGTGCTGGTCGGCTTTGTACTTATAAAACAAATTGTTACCGACAGATATCCTCTGAGTTTGGCGTTTATGTTAATGCTGTTTGTACCATTTGCCCTGACCGCGCTATATGAATGGGCACAAAATAGATCAAGAAGCGCATTTCGAGCCACTACGATAATTATTGGGGTTCTATTTTTTGCCAATAGCGTCGAAGGCCTTGATCGGTTTGGATCAAAAGGTCATATCAAACAGGCGGGTCTTTGGATTCAGGAAAGAGCAGGTAACACTAAAAAGAGTTCGATTTATTGCAATGACAGAATATTACATTATTATGCCGGGGTCGAGGAAGCAAAAGAGGACGCCTACTATAGTAGCCGGACGGTAAACAAACTGGTTCTATCTTCACGCTGGACAAAACTAAATTTTCTGGCGATAAATCTCAGTAAAAACAACAAGCCCGGGTTCTACCGATTATTTCGTTATCGAATCGGCATGGAGCCAGATAAAATATTTGAAAATAGTTATGGAGACAAAGTTCTGGTTTATGACCTAAGAAAAACACCCGGCGTAAATTATTAAAACTGTCTTACCCGCACCCAACACCTGACCGCAAACATGTCATCCAGGCATATTAGTTCGCCCTAATTAATCCACTTTAGTTAATCCGTAAGAGGGCCGCTGCCAACCCTGGGGAGTGGCCGTCCGCCATCGGCAACAGCGATGCACATAACGATTTCACTGGGGCGTGGCGCATCAGCGACCATGATTGTCATGGTGTCGAAATGGTCAAATGACCAGGCCTGGTCTTTATGTCCAAGGGGAATGTCGATGGCAGTGCCTACCGCAGCAATTTTGGAGTTCGACGGGATCAATGCTTCACCACCGTCAACCGCGGCCCGCAAGGGTTTTCCCAGTTTTGGGTGAATCATAGCGCCACCATGTTCCATATCGCCATCAACACCAACTATAGCGGCCTTACCATAACTGACAGGGGGATGAACCAGCATATCAACAACCCGAGCCATAAGCATTTCACCGAGCTGACCACCCATATCAAATAGTGGTGACAGGTCCTGGACAAAACTACCCGCGAGGGGGTTTTGCACCACAGCAGCAACGGCGACACGACAAATGGGTTCGCAGGGCATGCCAAACCCATCGCATTCGATGATTTCCTGAAACAACATGGTTTTCCTGATTGTCATCATAAAATATTCCGAGTTAAGTGGTTGAAATTTTCGCCTATCTCGAAGAAGTCGAGAGTAATTCTGTTATCTATGCCAAATCTTTAAGAATTAAATGCAATTTCTCAACAACCATTGCCAGCTGGTCCTGACTAATAACCAGTGGTGGTAGCAGTCGAATTACGGTTGGACCGGCGGGTAAGGCCAATATGCCCTGGTTTAAAAGAGCTTCGAGAACGGGCTTGGCTTTGGATTTTAATTCTATGCCAATCATTAAACCAATCTGGCGAACTTCCCTGACACAACGGGGCTGGTTTGACTGAAATCTTTCGACGAAATACCGGCCTTTTGTATCTGCTTCTTCGACCAGATTGTGCTCTTCGATGAAAGAGATGGCAGCGAGGGCAGCAGAACAGGCTAATGGATTTCCACCAAAAGTGGATCCATGTTTGCCAAGTGCAGACGTTATTTTATCGCCACACAGTACAGCCCCCATGGGCACACCGCCGCCCATGGCTTTGGCCAGGGTCATCATATCCGGCGCAATATCCATATGTTCACATGCAAACATTTTGCCGGTGCGGGCAAACCCGGTTTGCACTTCATCCAGAATCAGCAAAATATTATGTGCGTCACATAGTTTTCTCACCCCCAGCATATAAGATTTTTCAGCAGGCCGCACGCCACCTTCACCCTGCACAACTTCGAGCACGATAGCGCCCACATCGTCGGTTATGGCAGCGGATAATTTGTCCAGTTTATTGAATGGTACAAAACTGTGGCCAGTTAATAATGGTTCAAATTCGTCCCGATATTTAAACGTTGTGCTCAACGCCCCCATGGTTCGGCCATGAAAACCACGCATAGCACTTATTATTCCGGACTTGCCTGTGGTCACTCGGGCAAATTTTAATGCCGCCTCCATAGCCTCGCTGCCGGAATTACATAAAAATACGCGCTTAAGTTCTGGCGGTGCGATGGCAATCAATTTTTCCAGTAGCCTGGCCCGGACATCATTATAAAATATTCCCGGGCAGGTGATCAGGGTCCTGGATTGTTCGCTAATGGCCTCAGCAACAGCACGGTTGGCGTGACCCACACTGGCAACACCGATACCGGCGGCGCAGTCAATATACTGGTTCCCCTGGTCATCCCATAGCAATGCGCCGTCACCGCGGACAATCACCACTTCGCGTTTGGGATAAACTTCAAAACCGTATTTTTGTTCCAGGTTCATGGTCATTGAATCAGGGTTCCCATTCCGGCAAGAGCATCACGAACCGGATGCTCGCTACGGCCATCGCTTATAATTATTTTTGCATTGCCATTTTTTGCGAGCTTATTCAGGGCATGAAGTTTGCGCTTGATACGACCTTCAGCGGCTTCCTCTCGATAGTCGAGGGATGAGCGGGGCAGGGTTTTAATCAGAGAGTCGGGGTTGTTAATGTCATCCATAAAACCAGGGGCCTCGATTAATTGAATCACGGTATGCGCATTCAATGCGGGCTGGAGCTCACAAACAACGTCATCGTTTTCCGAATTAATAGCAAACCCGTCTTCGTCGCAGATCGGAATAGTCAGAATCGGTACATAACCGTTTGAAATTAAGAGCATCAGCAGCTCAGAATTAGTGGATTGGGGCTTCCCCGAAAAATCACGCTTAATCATTTTCTTGCCGTTTTCCATAACCCGAATACCTTTGTTGCGTCTTCCCTGAATGATTCGGCCATCCAGCCCTGTTAAGCCCACCGCATTAATGCCCTGGTTCTGGCAAAGCTCAACCAGCCGCTTGTTGCGCAAACCACTGTAGGCCATCAATATAGCATCTACGGCGGATTGGTCGGAAAATACGCTGGCATAACCCGAAGCCGAGGTAATAACCTGTTTGTTGAAGCCCATTTGCTTCGCTATCTGGTCCCGCAGGGCGTTTGCACCATGGACCACCAAAAACGGCTGGTCGAGTTGCGCCAGGTCTGCAACAATGCCCGACAGATTAAGAGCCTCGCCGCCACCAATTTTAATTATGATCATCAGCCTAAATCAATCGAGGTTGAGAGTGTAGACATGCTTGTTGTCTATAGCCTCCCAGGCGTCGTCATCGCCATAGGTCTGGGAGCAAATAATTCGGGTATTTCCTATTTGGGTTGTACACATCTGAAAATAATCCTGGTCTTCATCAAACTGGCTACAGACCTGAACCGCCTTATTGTTAGCCAGAAAAAAATTCATCGCTCTAACATACCGGGTTCGCTTATTGATTACCATTACTCCGCGTTTAGTGGCCTGGGCCAGATCACCATGGTCCAGGCGCTTGATGGTATTAAAAATTTTCTCAGCCCCGATTCGACCTTCGGCCTTGATTTTTACCCCGCGCAATTCGCCATTAAACAAAAACACATTTTCACCGTCGCTAAAAGGCATATTATTTTCAACCACAATACCTTCGTCGCGAAAGGCGCTTCGTGCATGGGCCAGAAAAAGCGTTGTTCGCGGAAAGATCAACGGGTCTTCCCACACCGGCTGGATGTTGTGGTGGAGCTGCCATTGGCGCTTTTCATCTAGCCATGCGCAACCCCAGCCATGACCCTGAAATTCTTTGCTGTTCCGGGAAATATTTTTAAAGGCGTCGAGATGAGAAAGCGGATCAATCCCGGACGGGTTTTCTACCAGAAGCAAACGACACATGAAATCAGGCAGCGGGCAGAATTGTTAAATCGGATGTAAACCGCAAAAGCCCAGAGCAGTTGCTTCATCCACCCCCAGCATCACATTCATGGCCTGAACCGCCTGGCCGGCCGCGCCTTTCATCAAATTATCGATGGCGCTAATAACCACAAGACGATTGCTGTGAGGATCAATTTCAAAACCGATGTCGCAAAAGTTTGTGCCGCTCAACAACTTTGGCTCGGGGTATCTATAGATCCCGGTTTTCTCTTTGACGATTCGGATAAATGGCTCTTCACCATAATCTTCTCGGAACAGTTTCCAGACGTCTTTTTCTGACAAGGGCTTGTCCAGAAAAACGTGACAGGTGGCGAGAATGCCGCGAACCATTTCGATTGATGTTGCAGAGAAATATAATTCCCTATCAAGCCCGAGTTCTTGATGCATTTCTGCAACATGGCGATGGCCGGTGGGTTTGTAGGAGCGCACTGCGCCGCTGCGTTCGGGATGATGGCTGGCATCACTGGCGCTGTTGCCGCCTTCGCTCGATCCCGCTTTGACCTCGATCACTGCTCGGTTGGCAAGGTTTCGGCGAAAAAGTGGGCGTAATGCCAGAATAGTAGCGGTGGCATTACAGCCGGCACCGGTTACCAGTGATGCGGTTTTAATCGCGTCACGGTTTATTTCCGGGATGCCGTAAATAAATTTTGATAGATACTCCGGGCATTTATGGGGATGACCATACCACTTCTCAAATTGCCCGGCATCATCCAGTCTGAAATCGCCACTGAGATCAATTATCCGTGGTGCGAGGGATTCGAAGTATCCAATTTTATCCATAGCATGGCCGTGGGGAAGACTTAGAAACAGAAAGTCACATTGGCTTAAATCAGAAATGGTGCAGAATTTTAATGTCGTTGCCTTGCGCAAATTGGGATGGATTTTGTTGATCAGTTTGCCGGCAAAGCGCTCCGAGGTGACCTGGTGTATTTCTACATTGGGATGGTCGAGCAACAATCTTACAAGCTCGCCACCGCCATATCCACTTCCACCGACAATGGACACGCGCAACGGAGTGGATTGAATATTCATTTTTCTATCAGCTCAAAAAGGGTGTCAGGAATCGGCACAGGATAAAACGTAATCGATCACCTTGTCGGGAATATTTACCCCCGTGGTATCAATACTGTTGCGAAATTCCATTGTGTAATTGACTTCGTTAACCAATAAACCCTGGTCAGACTCGAACAGGTCAATGGCTAATACCCCGCCGCCCACAGCCTTGGCGGCGTTAACACAAATCTCGCCCAAATCAGCGGTTATCGGGCAATTACTTGCGGTGGCACCCCGGGCGGTATTGGTGATCCAGTGGTCGGAGCTTCGGTAAATCGCGGCGATACAGTCGTCACCTACCACGAAGGCGCGAATGTCTCGACCTTTTTTCTCGATGTATTTCTGGGCAAAAAATATTGAATGGTGATAGCTTCCCAGAACTGTCTTATGCTCGAGAATGGTTTCCGCCGCGTCACGGTCATTGATTTTGGAAAGCAGTCGGCCCCAGGATCCAACCGCGGGCTTTAAAACCACCGGATATCCCAGGTCTTCAATGGCCTCCAGAGCAGATTCTTCGGTGAATGCAATTCGAACTTCGGGTTGTGGCACGCCCTTGTCGCGTAGCGCCACTGCGGTGAGAATTTTGTCACCACAAGTCTGTGAAACCTGGTAGGTATTGACGCAGGGTATGCCCAGGCTTTGGTACAGGCGCAAGGCGTGTAACGCTCGGGAGTGATTTATACTGCGCTCTACAATAACGTCAACTTCGGGCTTGTTCCAAAGATCAAAGGCAAGAGTGCGATCATCCAGCATGACCAATGAAACATTGGGCCGTTTGTTGAACTCACCCATTAATAACTTTTCTTCTTTTCTAATTAAAGAATGAAGAAAGCCAACTCTTATTGACCCCAATCTTCTTCAGCCTCGGGTGCTTCTTCCAGTTTGATCGGTTCCGTGGAAATCACTTCCAGTTCGCTTCCACAATCATCACATTCCAGTAGCTCGCCTTTGACGATATCGTCTGCAAGGCTAAGCTCTGCACCACATACAGGACACTCGCTCATAATTTATTCTCAACCAGGATAATTAATAATTTTAGGGAACCTCTGAACTAGTCTGGGCGAATCAAGTTGCCACTTAAAATGGCACTGGGCAAAATGATCAAGATCAAGGCAAAAAATGGGTGCAATAGCAGGGCCCATGCAATCACTTGGGCGAGAATTTTTAACGAAGATATTGCCACGTGATATATATGGTTTGGACTCAATTTGATCGGTCATGACTTATTCAGAGGTTCCCTCGGCTCCCTAGGTTACCTTAAGCACGGTAACCGCGGGAACAGGGGATTGTACGTAAGAATTTCGGATTGACAAGATACAGACCATCAAAAAGTCCGCCTAAATACTATCAGATTTGATTATTATTAAAAGCTGATGGAAACGATTAAAATAAATGATCCAATAATTTTCAAACATCATATTCATGACACCCGCACTAGATCTATCCCGTTATGGCATACGCAGTATCAAGGAAATCATTCATAACCCAGACTATGACTACCTATTTAAGGAAGAAACCAGAACTGATTTAGAGGGTTATGAGAAATGTAAATTAACCAATTGTGGTGCCATGGCGGTGGATACAGGCATATTCACTGGGCGTTCCCCGCGGGATAAATTTATTGTACGAGATAACGCCACCAAAAATACATTTTGGTGGTCAGATCTGGGGGAAAACGATAATAAGCCTTTGAGTCAAGAAAACTGGGAAGAACTCAAAACTATTGTAATTGAACAGTTATCCAACAAACGATTATTTGTGATGGACGCATTCTGTGGCGCCAACCCCAACAGTCGTCTCAAAGTACGATTTATTGTGGAAGTCGCCTGGCAGGCCCATTTCGTAAAAAACATGTTCATTAGGCCAAGTAAAAAAGAGTTAGAAAACTTTGAACCGGATTTCGTGGTATTAAATGGTGCAAAAACGACAAATCCGAAGTGGCAGGAAATGCAGCTGAACTCAGAAAATTTTATTGCCTTTAATCTAACCGAAAAAATGCAGCTCATCGGCGGCACCTGGTATGGCGGTGAAATGAAAAAGGGCATGTTTTCGATCATGAATTATCTGTTGCCCCTGCGTGGAATGGCTTCTATGCATTGCTCGGCAAATGTTTCAGAGAACGGTGAGACCGCGATATTTTTTGGATTATCTGGCACAGGTAAAACCACGTTATCCACGGACCCCAAACGAAGACTCATTGGCGATGATGAACATGGCTGGGATGATGAAGGTGTATTTAATTTTGAAGGGGGTTGTTATGCGAAGACCATTGGGCTCAATGAAGAATCAGAACCAGACATCTTTCGAGCCATAAAAAGAGATGCATTGCTGGAAAACGTCATGGTCAGAGAAGATGGCGGTGTAGACTATGATTATGCGTCGAAGACCCAAAATACACGGGTTTCGTACCCGATTTATCACATCGATAATATAGTCAAACCCGTGTCTAAGGGTGGACACGCCAACAAAGTTATTTTCCTTTCTGCGGATGCATTTGGTGTATTGCCCCCAGTATCAAAATTAACGCCCGAGCAAACCAAATATCACTTTCTATCCGGTTTCACCGCAAAGCTTGCCGGGACTGAAAGAGGTATTGATGAGCCTTCACCTACATTTTCAGCTTGTTTTGGTGCCGCGTTTTTAAGTCTCCACCCAACAAAATATGCTGAGGAGCTACTAAAAAAGATGCAGGCGGTGAATGCCCAAGCCTATTTGGTCAACACAGGCTGGAATGGAAGCGGCAACCGGATTTCGATAGAAGATACCCGGGGAATAATCGATGCCATACTCAATGGCGATATCGAGCAGTCTGAATATAGAACAATTCCCTATTTTGATTTTACTGTGCCGCAACAGCTAAATGGTGTAGACAGCAATATCCTCGATCCCCGGGACACCTATTCTGATCCGGGAGAATGGGATAAAAAGGCTAAAAACCTGGCGAATCTTTTTATAGAGAATTTTAAAAAATACGAAGACACCAAAGAAGGCAAGGCGCTAGTAGCAGCGGGACCTAAATTATAGGTTCGGTACAAGCGTAAGAAAAAACAAATAAAAAGCCGACCTAGCTGATGCGATAGGCCGGTTTTTAACGACTAGGGAGCCTCTGATAAAACTGGGCGGATCAAGTTGCCACATAAAATGGGGCTGGGAAAATGATCAAGTTCAAGGCGCGAAATGCGCGCCCAAGTTAAATAAGCCTGGGCAGGGCAATTGCGAAGTTTTGCAACGCCGAATTTGATCATTTTGAAGTCAAATTGACTGTTCATGTTTTATCAGAGGCTCCCTAAAGTTTAAAACTAAAACTGGTGTTTCCAGCCAACATAAAAAGTTCTGTCTCTAGCCAGGTCGAGGTTGGAAACCGGATTTTTGGTATACGACATCTGGGCAAACACATTATTGTTGTTGCCTAGACGGTAATTGTAATAAGCCTCGATTATCTTTTCTTTATCACCATCGCGAAAAGAAAGATTTGAAGATTCGAAGCCGATTTCACCGGTGTTGTAGTCCTGACTTACAGGCAATGTCAGGGTAGCAGAACCATCGATTGTTTGAAGTGGGCTGCTATAAGAAATACCAAAACTGCCATTCTTTGAAATTAGTTCATCGATCAACAATCCAACGGCGTAACCTTGGGTACGAATATTGGAGAAACCGTTCAATAACCCATTTCTGCGTTCTTTGATGGACGAGTCGCCCTGGAAATAGCCGCCCAACAGGGTGATTTTGCTATTGACGTTGTATGAGCCATTAAAACCAAGATAATAGGTTGTAGTGGAATCGACCCCGAGAGCACCGTCACTTGCACCGCCGAGCAGACTGCCGTTTTCCACCAGAGCACCCAACTGAAATCCAAGATGGAAATCATCCCGGCTCACACGAGATTCGTACAGTACGCTATTGCTGACATGGCCATTTTCTTCCTGATCATCTATAACCGCCAATCCAAGGCGGTGATCCAGTTTGTCATTATTCCAGCCATAGCTAAAAGATGATCCCATGGTGGAGTAGCCGAGCACTGGCGTAGAAAATAGATCACTGTGGGAAAAGTGGTGATTGCTGCGTTGATCATTGCTTGAGACCAGCGCAGCAGCGCCAAAATCCGAAGCTAGATCAGCATTATGGGTCAGGGCATAATCGGTATGGGAATTTTTGGTTCGGTGCATAAAGCTGATGAACACGTCCTGTTGCTCAGCGTTGAGGGTATAGGTCAACGGGTTTACGGTGTGTCTGGAAACAAAAGCCTGGGTGTAACTGTTTGGTGTTTGTTCAAGGGTCACATATTCGGAGTCAGATTGCTGGCGACCGAATAACGAAAAAATCGATGGCCGAGAATCTTCTACTTCAATACGATCACCAAAATTAAATCTAAACGCACGGCCATAGGCATCAACCAGAATGGTCTTTTGCAATTCTTCTTTTTTATTCTTCATTGCAAAAGCGGCGACGCCACCGACAAGCACAACGGCTATCCCGGCACCGCCACCACCGCCACCACCGCTATCACTTGGTACATCCGGGATGGTTCCTGCGCCTGCGGCGGACAGCGCTGCCGTGAGGTTTAATACACCGTGGCCATTAGTTGAATCCACGCCGGGTTCACCCAGGTCCGTTGCAGTATTTAATAATAATTGAACAACCTGTTCTGGTGCGAGAAAGCCAAAAGCGTCCAGCAAGGTGGCCGCAGCAGCTGCAACCCTGGGTGTTGCCATTGAAGTTCCGTTTATACTTGCGATTTCAACTGATCGACGCAACACATGCGTTAAAGCGTTCTGCTGGTGATTCGAATTGTAACGTCTTTCTGGGTCGTTCGTTGAGTCGTTTTGCGATGGCATTTAGTTTGTTCTGGGAGACGTTAGTGAGATCCATTCCCTTGGGAAAGTATTGTCTCAACAGCCCGTTCGTATTCTCGTTCGAACCTCGCTGCCAAGGGTTGTGGGGATCACAGAAATATACCTTGATGTCCGTAGCCAGAGAGAAACGTTTGTGATCGGCCATCTCTTTACCGCGATCCCAGGTGAGTGATTTGTATAGTTCGCGTGGTAGTTTGTGTGCCTGCTTGATCAATGCATTGATGACCGTTTCGGTGTCTTTAGCGTTGACCTTGGCCAGCATCACATAGCGTGTATGTCGCTCTACAAGCGTCGCGATCTGAGAGTTGCGGCTACCGCACAGCAGGTCGCCCTCCCAGTGACCCGGTACGGCTCGATCTTTAACTGAGGCCGGTCGCTCACGGATCGATACCGTGTCAGTGATCCTGCCGTGATCGGCTGTTTTCTGTGTGTGGTGGCGGGAACGACGCATCACGCGGGTTCGTCTTAGGTGTTGTAATAACTCTTTCTTCAAGGCCCCTCGGGCCTGTATGAAGAGGCTGCGGTAGATGGTTTCATGTGACACCTGATATGTTTCGTCGTGTGGATAAGTATGCTTGAGCCAACCGGCTATCTGTTCTGGTGACCATTGTAGCTGGAGCTGCCTGGCTACGATACGCGCCAGCGCCCGATTCATCACCAGTTTACCCATTTTGGGGCGACATGCCCGATCCCATGCCGCTTGATCCGCTGTGTTTGCACGATAGCATCTCAAACCACCATTACGTCTTATCTCGCGGCTGATGGTAGAGGGCGAACGCTCCAGTGACGTTGCGATTGAACGCAGTGAACACCCAGCAACCACACCGCGAGATATTTCTTCTCGCTCCTTCAATGTGAGTGAACGACTGGATCGTGTCCGTTGCGGTGGTCGTATCCCACCTGTCTGGGCAAGAATCCTTTGAATCGAAGAATGCCCTCGATCAAACAGTCGCGCAATCGAATGAAGAGATTCACCTCTTTGCCAGCGATCCCACATCAATGCTTTTTGCCCTTCGGTATAACAAATCCTTGGTCTGTAATTCATAGTCAACATCCTACTCTTTAAGATTAGAGTTTAGATGTTGCATCCACCGATTGAAATCGCACTGCTAAGCAGTGCATTGGACTGGGCCAGAATGAAATGATCTGCCAAAGACCCCGCACGATTACTTGCGGGCTGGATATCCGTCCCTGAGCTGTTTACACCACCCACCACAATACCATTTCCACCCAGCAGGGCAACTTTTGCGGCATCGGCAACGGGTTCTGGTCCGCCACCATTGCCTGCGGCCATAGCTATAATTTTGTTTGCCGCTGCCACAGCAACAAGTGATGCAGTGGGCGTATTGGCCACCCCTGCGCCATCGTGGCTCACCACCCTGACCCCGCTCAGGGTTGCAATGTAATCGAAAGCCGCTTCCATGACGGCATCGGTGGTTTCCGAATTACCGTTAAATGCCTTGATATCGGTAAGGGTAATGTTGGTTCCGGAATTTATCGCAACATGACCAGCATTGGTTCCGTGCTTTTCTGGAGAATCATCAGATGGATCAGAATCATTGTTAAAAAAATCAAAACCTTCGGGTTCGAGGACGCCGCCCAGTATTGCGGGGTCCATACCTGTATCAACAATGGCGATGTTTATCGCGTGACCGCTTTGTATGGAAGAAAGAAAAATTAGAATCGAGGTTGGTACAGACAACAAAAATTTGCGCATAATTACGGTTCCCCAAGATAAACCTTTAAAAATTATTAACTTGTTTATACTGATCAGGGCTTGTAAATTACGCCGACAATCAAGTATCAGAAAAAATCAAACTGGAATTATAAACCGAAACTTGCGACCGAAAACACCTGTTTCTTGGCAATCTCCGGTAATCTCACGCTATCTCAGGCAATCATTGGCAATTGCCAAAAAAGGGGCTTATGAATTTGAGTGAGACTACTGGCCATTCAGTGCGACGCATTAGCGCTGAGGTAAAAAATCTTTTCACTGCGAGTCTTAATATAATTCGACCAATCCCATAAACTACACGTACCCTATAACCTGTTTACTGATCGGCACAGGTCGATTCAGCCATGACTTTATGTGATAACTGTATTAAAACCAATGTCCGAAGTCGTAAAGCTTAATAATTTAGTACAAAAACCGAACCAAACCTTTGGGTTTACGGATCGCGATGCCGCGGACTTTAATTATTCGGATGGCGAACAAGTTGAAACCTACCTCCATCAGGTGTTCAGTGAGGCCACAGATTTATCCAGTCGGTCCTCACAACTGCAGGCCAAAATTAAGGACTGGCCCAGTGAATACCATCTTAGCAGTGATCGCTCAAATTTACTCAGAGGCTATGATTTATCCTTTGTTAACCGTGCGCTGGAGTTCGGTTCTGGCTGCGGCGCAATTTCAAGATACCTGGGAGAGCAGGGCATAGCCGTAGACGCCATTGAAGGCAGTGGAATACGGGCCGAACTTGGCAAAATGCGATGCAAAGACCTCGATAATGTTAGTGTCATCAATGCCAACTACAATGATCTGGAATTCCCAATTGGGCACTATGATTTAATTTTGTTTGTCGGCGTCATCGAATACGCAAAAAAGTTTCACCCACAATCCCCTAACGATCGGCATGCAGCGCTCACCATTTTGCAACAGGCAAAAAACAGCCTGTCCAAAAATGGTGTCATTCTGGTTGCAATCGAAAACAGACTTGGACTGAAATACATACTGGGTCACCATGAAGATCATTACTCCAAGCGCTATGTAGGGATTGATCAATACCGCGATTCTGCCGGCATAGCAACCTACAGTGAAGCCGAATGGCGAGAGATTATTGATGAAGCTGGATTTTCCTCATCTGCTTTTAGTTTTCCTTTTCCGGATTACAAAATTCCGCGTATTTGTCTGGGAGAAGAATTTGTGAAAAATGATGATCGTGGATTTAATCATCTCGAAGGCGTATTCGCTCGAGACTATACAATGCCGGCAACCCGATCGCCAACCGAACCTATTGCATGGCAGGCAGCGAGCAGTGGAAAATTTATGCATACCATCGCCAATTCCTTTTGTCTGATTATGGGGGATGACTCAGCCACCGTTGACCAGGCCATGTGTTTTGACTTTTGTCACATGCCTGGGCCCGGTCGAAAAAACCGGTATGCGGTAGTAACCCGAAAGTTGAAACATAATGAAGAGGTTCAGAAAATTCCAGTGGATCTCGTGGACCCCGGGGAATTCCCAGACGACGATCAGCTCAAACAGGTACTCGAGACCCAGGCTTATTTAACCGGCGATCTGTTGTCTACCCGATGGTTGAGGGCGATATTAATTTTTTCCAGACGAGAAGAATTTGATGCCCTGCTTGCAGATTATTACGCCTATTTAACCGAGCTAGAGAACTCAGCAGAGTCACTAAAAATAGACTTGCTGCCAATAAATATCATTGTCGGTGAAGATGGTAGTTACCATAGCTTCGATCAGGAATGGGAAGTAGGCTGGAAGATCACAAAGGAGTATTTATTATTCAGGGCGCTGCTTACCTTTGTGGTGACCAACTGGATCCACATGAAAGAGTTTCTGGGTTGGCTGGAAATCCATAGCGTAAAAGAGTTTGTGGATTACGGATTTCGCAATCATAAATTGATGCTGGCCCAGTATCTGGATGACTTCGTCGCCATGGAAAATAAATTCCAGGACAAAATAGCCAATCTGAGTGATGACAAAAAAGTAGGGTATTTACTTGATACAGTATTTGACTTTACCAGCGAGGAGCGCGACCTTTATGGCGTGTTGCACTGGAAAGTGGATGAGGACGAACTTGTCCGCTCCGATGCGGTGGAAGTTTCGTATTACCCAGACCCCGAGCCCCAATCCCTGGAATTTGAATTGCCTGAAACCGTAGATGCCATTGACGCAATTCGCCTGGATCCTTTTGATATTCGAAAAACCGACAAGATCGGATTTTTCAAAGTTTCAAACGTTGAGCTGGTCCAGCGCCAGGAAACACAAGACAAACTATTGTGGCAAATTTCCGGAGAGAAAAAAATTGCTGAGCTTAGCAACGCAACCAGCGCCGTATTTGAGCCTTTGGCGGAATCCGGGTACTGGTTATCCAGCACCGAGTTTCCAAAACTCGAATTCCAGCTGGAACAACGCTTTGAAAAATCCAAAGGTAGCATATTTTTGGTGCGCGTCCAGTTAAGCGTGGTGGAGAACCTGGAATATATTCTGGCCCATCGACGTTATCTCATTGAAACCCGACAGGCCCAGCAAACCGCTAAAGATTTAAAAACCACCTTACATCATCTCGATTCGGCGAGAAAAGAAATTGCAGATATCAAGGCTGGCAGGCCGTTTAGACTGGGCATGAAAATTTTTTCCATGCTCCAGGTCTTTAAACCATCGGGCAAATAAATTGGCCACGCCACTCATATCCGTTGTAATCCCGGCATATAACCATGAGCGATTCATTGGTGCAGCAATTGAATCTGTGCTTGATCAGAGCATGGATGATTTCGAACTTATCATTGTGGATGATGGCTCGACGGATAATACCGCGGGGGTCATAAAAAGCTATGACGATTCGCGAATCTCTTATACCTGGCAGGAAAACCAGGATGCATTTAACACCATCAACCGCGGCATGGGCATGGCAAAAGGAAAATACATTTCCATACTCAATTCCGATGACATTTATACCCCTGATCGATTCGAAAAACTCTTGAAATTTGTAACCGCCCATAACCCGGCCTGTGTGTTTAGCGATGTCATTCCCATATCCGATGACGGTGTGGAGTTCACCGACCCGGGGTTCGGCTGGAATATCTGGCATCAAACCAACCGCGAGGCTTATTCCCGGCTTGGGGATATTTATGCCGGATTTTTGCATGGCAATTTCATGGTTACTACATCAAACCTGTTTTTAACCACTGAGGCGGTACGCAAAGTGGGTAATTTTGCGCCCATTAGATACCTGCATGACTACGACTATATATTTCGGGTGATGCTCGAATACCCCATTGGCGTGCACTACCTGGCAGACCAAAAATTGCTGTATTACCGCATTCACGATGGCAACACACTTTCCGAAGCGGCGATAACCGGACGTGAACAAGATCTCGAAATAATCGAAAAATACATGCAGGCAAAGATGCCAGAGCAGTACCAGGATTATGCTAAGACCGGCGCGCGACGTCTGCGTAAACTTGAAAACGAAATACACGAGGTCAAAACCGAGCTGTCTAAAGGCGCTGCCACGCCGCGTCAGCCTTCATTGATCAGGCGTATCCAGAATAAATTGTGCAGACTGATCTGTTGCCGATGATTAACAGGTACGGCCAAGCATGACCCACAAGATCTATTACAACTCAGAAAAACTCATTGCCGCGGGCAACCAGCTGCTGAGCGATGTAGATGTTGTCAGTTTTGACATGTTTGATACCCTGCTTGTGCGCCGGGTCCATGACCCTGACCTGGTCAAGGTTCCGGTGGCGCGCTACATCAGCAGCATTGCCGCGAGTCATGACATCGACATCACCTGGCAGCAGGTGCAGGAACATCGGGACGAAATAGAACAGGCCCAACGCGATCAGGCCGGGGAAACTTTTGAAGATTTCGAAGCCCACTATCCCACATTTATGGCTGCGACTTTGGACAAAATTCTCGGCGAGCACGGCGGGCCGGAAGTGCTGGAAAAGATTACCCGCTACGAATTGAAAATGGAAAATGCCATGCTGGTGCCACGCAAGGAAATCGTTGCCTGGTTAGATCAGATTGCCGAACAGGGAAAACGGATTTTTGTAATTTCAGATATTTATCTGCCTGGGGAACACCTCGGGGTTTTGCTGGAGCACGCAGGGTTGCGCCATAAGGTTGAGCAGGTTATATCTTCTGCCGACAGCTTTCTGGCAAAAGCTTCGGGAAAGGGTTACGAGCTAGTTCATGAAAAGTACAATTTAGATCCAGCAAAATGGCTGCACGTTGGAGACAACCCCATTTCCGATGGACTGCGCGCGGAGCATTTTGGTCTTCATGCACTGGTTCTTCAGGACCCAGAAGAGTTTCGACGACGTGCCATCGCGGCGCGGTATTATTTTTGTAATCGATCCAGGGCCTTCTGGCGGGGCCGGGCGATTCAGCAATTGATGATGCCGCTGGAAGCTGAAAACATCAGTCGTTCATCGATGTACGTGGAAGGGTATAATTTTCTCGGGCCATTGATCTGCGTATTTGTCCAGGCGGTTGCCGAGCATTGCCGCGTAAACAGCATTAGCAAAATATTCTTTATGTCCCGGGAAGGATGGATGTTTAAACAGGTATGGGAAAAAATCACGCCCTTTCTGTTTCCCGATGATGGGCTTCCGCAAATAGAATATCTTTATGTCAGCCGACTTTCCCTGGCGGGCGCCAGTTGCGTTGAACAGGGACTTACCCCGAACAACGCCAGCATAGTGTTCCTGCCGCCGGGAAATAAAAACTTTCAGGATATATGTCGAATTTTTGACCTCGATATGGATCGACTCGAGCCCCATCTAAAACGCCATGATCTCGACCGGGATACCACTTTAAGTCCGTTACACAGTGGATTTGATCCTGAACACAGTTGGCATCTGGAGGAATTGCTAAAAGATCAGGACTTTCAGGATGCAGTAAAATCCCAGGTTAAACCTAAAAGTGATGCGCTCCTAAAATATCTCGAGGGCGTGGAGTTTTTCGATCACAGCGATGTCGCTTTGGTGGATATTGGCTGGCTGGGAACCATTCAGCGATTTTTCTTTGATGCGGTTAAGCATCGTACTGACAGCCCGAATTGCCATGGACTGCTCTTCGGCGCGACCCGGGGTATTCCATTCAATACCAGTCTAAAAAATCATATTCGTGGTTTGATATTCGACCGCGAGCGATTCGACTTTGCCAGTAGTTCAATCATGTATGCCCGGGATCTTTTTGAAGAAGCCTGTCGGGCACCCCACCCAACCACTATTGGTTATAGGATTAATGACAACAGCAGTGCCGAACCAATTTTCAGGGAAATGAAAGACACCCTTGGCAAATCTGAAATCGAGCAAGATGCCCATTACTCGGATCTTCAGCAGGGCATACTGGATGCGGCAGATCGATTTGGCGCGGCGTCGACAATTATCGCCAACAATACCGAAGGTATGCGGCCCTGGGTTAATTATCTGCTGGTGAGCAAATTGGCGTTCGCAAAGTCACGGGAAATAAAATCATTGCGCTACAAACATCACCTGGACGATTTTCATGGCGTCAATAAACCGAAATTTTTTAAACGACCCAAGCTGCTACACAATCCCTGGGAAGTGCAGGGCTGGCGATACTATCTCGGAATTTTATTCTCTGGTCGAATCTATAAACGGCACTTAAAAGAAATGTTAACAAAATAGTCTTGACCATGAAAAAACAAAAATTGGTGTTCAGTGAAAATTACGAAATCGCGGGCAACCCGTTGTCGCGGCAGTTTTGGCACTGGTTTCGAATGAAGACCCGGATCATGGGTAATTTTGATACCGGTCCGGGGTTAATCAATCTCGCCAGGCTTTGGTTGATCCATAAAATTGGCAAGCCAATATACTGGCTTAGAATAAGGCTCAAAAATCAGCACAGCCTGAAACAAATAATAAAAAAGGGGTTCAATTTTTTCAGGGTAAATAAATAGGCGAATGACAGGCTATTCAGTGGGAACGCTGGTTTCAAATCTGGGAAAATCCATTGGCGTAATAGTGGGCGAAAATCCCTTTGTCACTGCCCTTGGGATATTGCTATGCCTGGGATATTTAAATTTTTTTGCATTTCGCGCGCTGGTTGAATTTGAAATAGAAATTGACACGCCAAATCTGAATTATTTCAAGATCTACTGGGCAGACCATGGCCAGGGTTATTCTGAAAGCAACATGCGCCAGGTGTTGATAAGCAATCATCACCAAAAATACCAGATGTTCCTTTCCAATTTTGATGACCTGGCTCGCTTGAGAATCGATCCTATTGAATATCCAGGCGTTGCCAAATTTAAAAATATTCAAATCTCCCAATTGGGCTATGAAAAAATAAGCCTCAACCCGGAACAACAACTGGCTGAGCTGAAAGTGATTCAGCAAATCGAGCCCTTAAAAATTACCGATAACGCCTTAATTTTGCAGACCACGGGTCGGGACAGCCAGCTTGAATTAGCCATCGATCCGGTTCGCAGTCAGTTTTTGCCATTGGTTCACGTCATAAACGTAATCATCATCTTCATCACCTTTTTGTGGTTAAGCCGGGCGTTGGGATTCTTGTTTAAGGATTACTTATTTGTCCCCTGTTTTTTAACCATCATACTGGTGCTGGCGGCAATCATGGCGGCGATAACCGGATTCAGCGTGCATCCCGACGAATCGGTGCATTTGAGCGCTGTATCGTATTACGGCGACCATTTGTTCCCGCCGCCCATCGATTCACCGGCGGCGGCCAACACCTTCAGTGTTTA